>VBOM01000361.1 GCA_005877535.1 Nitrospirota bacterium
GAGGGTCTCGGGGGTGACGGGGAGGGTGAGTCCCAGTATCTCCAATGCATGGTTTACGTCTTCTTGGTTCACCTCAGTCATGGGCCGAGTCTGACAAAGCCAATGCAGGCCTGTCAATCAGCTAACAGGATGTTGAATAATGCGGGTTAGACATCCTGGTAGAGAGGTATCTTGACAGACCGCCACATGCTCAAATTTTATCAAGCAGATGTGTTCGCCGGGCAGCCTTTCGGAGGCAACCCGGTCGCGGTGTTCCCCGATGCGCAAGGTCTCACCGACTTTCAACTGCAACAGATTGCCAGGGAAATGAACCTCTCCGAGACCGTGTTCGTGCTGCCGAAACCGCTGTTCCTCGGTTCGGTGGATGCGCCAGAGGATCTGTTCGACATTGCGAAGGCTCTGGGGCTGTCGATACACCAGATTGTCGACACCAAGAAACCGGTAATGGTGGCATCGACCGGGTTGCCGGTGGTGATTGTGCCGGTGCGGACCCTCACGGCGGTGCGGTCGATTGTGCCGGACGCTGCCGCGATTGTCGAGGTGTGCGAGCGGGTCGGCACCAACGGCATCCTGGTCTTCACGACCATGACAGTGGAGGACCATTCGACGGTGCATACGAGAATGTTTGCGCCCGCGATCGGAATCCTCGAAGATCCTGCCACTGGGAGTGCCAGCGGGGCCATGGGCGCCTATCTCGTCCACAACGGGCTGGTTGAAGTGGGGCCCCTGACGGAAATCGTCGTCGAGCAGGGCTATGAAATCGGGCGTCCGGCGCGCATTCTTGTCCAGATCGAATCCGACGACGATGCCATTCAGGAAGTGAAGGTGGGTGGGCAGTGTGTGATGGTAGTCAGAGGGACGCTCACCTTTTGAGGAATGTTGAATTGTGAATGTTCAATGCGAAATGAGCGCTCTTCGATTCAACATTGAAAATTAAGCATTCAAAATTTGTGTGGGGCTTATGATGAAGGCTGTACTCTTTCGGGCGCATGGCGGACCGGACAAACTTTCATATGAGGATCTGCCCACGCCGACGATCGGTCCGGAGGACGTTCTCGTCCGTGTCAAAGCCTGCGCGCTGAACCATCTCGATATGTGGATTCGCGAGGGGAATCCAGCCTATCCCATGCCGCTTCCGCATGTATTGGGGTCGGATGCGGCAGGGATCGTAGAGCAAGTCGGTGCGCAGGTCGATAGTGTCACGGCAGGGCAGCGTGTCTTCGTGTCGCCGGGGATCAGTTGCTGGAAATGCGAACAATGTCTGGCGGGGCGAGACAATATGTGTCGCTCGTATGGACTGCTCGGTGCGATGACGCACGGTGGCTATGCGGAGTATGTGAAAGTGCCGTTCCGCAATGTGCTGCCGATCCCGGAGAACCTCTCGATTGAACAGGCAGCGGCGTTTCCCCTCGTGTCGGTGACTGCATCGCACATGCTGTTTGCCCTTGCCGGACTCCAACATGGAGAGACGGTGCTCATCATGGGGGCAGGAAGTGGAGTCGGGAGCATGGCGGTTCAAATGGCCAAGCTCGCCGGGGCCCGCGTGATGGCGACCGTCGGGTCTGACGACAAGATTCCCAAAGCCGTGATCCTGGGGGCCGATGCCGTCATCAATCACGCGAAGGAGAAGGTCTCGGAGCGGGTCAAGTTGCTCACCGAAGGGCGCGGCGTCGATGTCGTCATCGAGCATATCGGTCCGGAGGTGTGGGACACTTGCCTCCAATCATTGGGAAAAGGTGGGCGCTTGGTTACTTGTGGCGCAACCACCGGGGGCGACGTGAAGCTGAATCTCCGTTATGTCTTTTCTCGCCAGCTGACGATCAAAGGGTCCTATATGGGAACGCGCGCGGAATTGGTGAAGGCAGCGGAACTGATGGGGCAGGGTCGGCTGATCTCGGTGATCGATCGCACGTTTCCACTTCAGGAGGCTCGCGCGGCGCAGGAACTGATGTTGAGTCGAAAGTTCTTCGGTAAGATAGTCCTGACAGTTTGACGGATGCTGAAAACGGTCCCCAGCTTCGTTCTCAGTCGCATGTCTCCCTGCGACGTACCCCTGAGGGTACGCCTCAGTCGCCATGCTCCCTGCGGCCTTGCTGGCTGACCGTTTTGAGCATCCTTAGTAGGCTACCGTTCTAATTACCTAGTTGAGTGAACGCGGGCGGATTTTTTCTTATTTAGCTTATCGACAATAGAAAGGGGAGAAGCATGTCCACTGTGGCGAGGATCATGAGAAAGCAGCCAAA
>VBOM01000129.1 GCA_005877535.1 Nitrospirota bacterium
GCTCGTCGATGCCACGCAGGGGGTGCAGGCCCAGACGATTGCCAATGTGAATCTGGCGATGGCCAATAACCTCACGATCATTCCGGTCATCAATAAGATCGATCTCGCGAGCGCCGATCTGGAAGGCACCAAGCAATCGATCTCGGACGTGCTGATGCTGGATGCGACCGATGCCCTGCCGATCAGCGCGAAAGATGGACGTGGCGTGCCGGAGGTGCTGGAGGCGGTCATTGCCAGGATTCCTCCACCGTCTGGCGATTCCAAGGCACCGCTCAAGGCGCTCATCTTCGACTCCTGGTTCGATAATTATCAGGGGGTGATCGTGCTGACGAGAGTCGTGGACGGAGCCCTGCAGCCTGGGATGAAGATCAAAGTCATGTCAAACAACCGGACGTTCGAAGTGATGGAAGTCGGCCAATTCACCCCGAAACGGACCAAAAAGACCGAGCTGTTGACCGGCGAGGTCGGGTACCTCTGCGCGAACATGAGAGAAGTCGCGGACGTCAAAATTGGCGATACGCTCACGGATGCGGTGTCGCCGACGAG
>VBOM01000130.1 GCA_005877535.1 Nitrospirota bacterium
TGACGCTCCTCACCACCGCACCGACCGTCGTCTATCGCGTGCTGACCACCAAGGGCGAGGTGCTGGAGGTCAATAACCCGTCACAGCTTCCGCCTCCCAGCAGTATTGACTCATTTGAGGAGCCGTTTATTCTGGCTTCGGTGATTACCCCCGAACGGTACATGGGGGCCATCCTAAAGCTCTGTCAGGAACGCCGCGGTATTCAGCGGAGCATGCATTTTCTCGATCCGACGCGGGTAGTGATCAGTTACGAATTGCCGCTCAACGAAGTCATTCTCGATTTTTACGACAAACTCAAGTCGCGCACGCAGGGCTATGCCTCGCTCGATTATGAGTTGCTCGGCTATCGCGAGTCTGATCTTGTGAGACTTGATATTTTATTGAACGGCGAGGCGGTCGATGCCCTGTCATTTATCACCCATAAAGATCGTTCCATTCAGCGTGGGCGTCAGCTTGCCGAGAAAATGAAGGAGCTCATTCCCCGGCAGATGTACGAGATTGCCATTCAGGCGGCGATTGGGAGCAAGATCATCGCGCGTGAGACGATCGGAGCCATGAAGAAGAACGTCCTTGCGAAATGCTATGGCGGCGACATTACACGGAAACGCAAGCTCCTCGAGAAACAGAAGGAAGGAAAGAAGCGCATGAAATCAGTGGGGAGCGTGGAAGTGCCGCAAGAGGCCTTCCTCGCCATTTTGAAAGTCGGTGAGGAGTGAGCGGGGAGACGAAACGACCCCCATCGGACGACATCCGGCACTCGACCCAACAGGGGCGGACGGATGCCGCAGGAGCGCCGGCGGTGTTCGGCGAACCGTCGGCGCGGTCACAGCCGGGCAGGAAGTCGCTCGTTCGCGAGTATGCCGAAGCCATTGTCGTGGCGATGCTCCTGGCCTTTGCGATCCGGGTGTTTGTCGTCCAAGCCTTCAAGATTCCCTCCGGCTCGATGATTCCCACGTTATTGATCGGGGATCATATCCTGGTCAGCAAGCTGTCCTACGGCATGGTCGTGCTCGATGACAAACCATTCACTCAACGGATCGATCCGGGGATTATCGACGGCACGATCAATCCGCGCGACAATTTCGGGCCGGTGACAGTGCCTGATGGCGCCTATTTCGTGATGGGCGACAATCGCGATCAAAGTCTGGATAGCCGGTTTTGGGGGTTCGTGCGCGAGGAAAAAATCCGCGGGAAAGCATTCCGTATTTACTGGTCGTGGAGCGGGCAAGGTCAAATGACGGAGTGGGTCAGATGGGATCGATTCGGCAAAGCCATCCAATAGGCAAAACCTCGCGCCAAACGTCGGCAGGCTCCGGGGCCCAGGGCCAAGGAGGTGGGGCGTCCTCAAAAGTGCTTCGGCAGTATATCTCGCGGTTTCCGCAAGCCTCCGTGCTCGTCATCGGCGACCTCATTCTCGACCATTATATCTGCCCGACCACCAGAAAGTCCCGAGTCATCGCACATAATCAGCAGATCGTGCGGTATGACGTGGAGCGCCGCGCGGAACTGAAGCCGGTGATGCAACGGCGGATTCTCCGCTACGTAGAATCGCGGTTACGGGAGCTATCCTGTCTCGTGGTGTCGGACTATGCCAAGGGAGTGGTGAGTGCCACGCTGATGTCGGAACTCACGCGGCTCGCCGCACTTCGCGGCATACCCCTGGTCGTCGATCCGAAAGTCGAACACTTCAGCTACTACAAGGGGGCGACAGTCATCACGCCGAACCATCTTGAAGCGACACAAGCGGCCGGAGTGCACGGCGATGACGATCAAGCCAGCAACGAGGCCGGCGCGACCATACGACAGCGTTTAGGATGCCAAGCGGTGCTCATTACGCGCGGCGAAAAAGGGATGAGTTTGTATGAGGGAGAGGGCGTCTCCTGGCACATTCCCACACAAGCCCGCCAAGTCTACGATGTCACCGGTGCGGGCGATACGGTGATTGGGACGTTAGCCCTCGCGCTGTCGACCGGTGCCTCGATGAGAGATGCGGCGACGCTGGCCAACTATGCCGCGGGTATCGTTGTCGGCATGGTCGGCACCGCGACTCTATCGGCACAGCAGCTTTCGGAGGCTCTCAGCAATGAGTAAGGTCACACCATCCGTCATGGTGGTGATCCCGGCCCGGTATGGGTCGTCGCGCTTTCCAGGAAAGCCCCTCGTCATGCTAGGTCAGAAGCCTATGATCCAGCATGTGTATGAACAGGCTGCGGCCTGTCGAGCGGTGACAGAGGTTCTGGTCGCCACTGACGACGAGCGGATCAAACAAGCCGTGGAAGGATTTGGCGGGCGTGCCGTGATGGTAACCGGAGACTATCGGACTGGCACCGATCGAGTCGCCGGAGTGGCGCGCATGTTCGGCGGGGACTATTTTGTGAATCTACAAGGAGATGAGATCCCGCTGCAGCCGGATCTGTTGGCGGATCTCATCGAGCCGTTCGTCAAGAGCGGCTCAGGAATGGGCACGCTGAAGCGCAGGATCGATTCGACGGAGGATGTCCACAATCCCTCGGTGGTGAAGGTGGTTACGGACCAGCTCGGCAACGCCCTCTATTTCTCGCGGGCGCCAATTCCATCGGTGCGGGACGACGCTAGCCGCCGAGCCATCGGAGGGTTGCACTACATTCACCTCGGTCTCTATATGTACCGGCGCGACACCTTGTTGAAGCTGGCGTCTCTTCCCACCGGACGGCTGGAGGATGCGGAAAAGCTCGAGCAGTTGCGCGCGTTGGAGCATGGCATTCCGATCAAGGTCTGGGAAACCAAACATGCCTCTATGCGGGTGGATACGCCGGAAGATGTTGAGTCGGTGGCGGAGAAGCTCCAACAGCCTGACGTCATCAAGCGGGAGCTGGGCGCACTGAAGTCAGCCCCTTCCAGGTAAGGGTGGCATGCGTATCAGAATCATACGATCCGACAAGATGGGGGCACCGATGAGCAAGTTCATTTTTGTCACAGGTGGAGTCGTCTCTTCCTTGGGGAAAGGGCTTGCCTCGGCTTCGATCGGCAACCTGCTCGAGAGTCGAGGCTTGAAGGTCACGTTCCTCAAGCTTGATCCCTATATCAACGTCGATCCCGGCACGATGAATCCCTATCAACACGGAGAAGTCTATGTGACGGACGACGGAGCGGAAACAGACCTGGATCTCGGCCACTATGAAAGGTACACGTCCCTAACCCTTACCAAAGAAAACAACTACACGACCGGCAGGATCTACCATTCGGTCATCACAAAAGAGCGTCGTGGCGACTACCTCGGCGGGACAGTGCAGGTGGTGCCCCATGTTACCGACGAGATCAAACAGTGCATCATGCGCATCTCCCAGGGGATAGACGTGACGATCGTGGAGATCGGCGGGACGGTTGGCGACATCGAGAGTTTGCCCTTCCTCGAAGCGATTCGCCAGATGCCCTATGACGTCGGCCGCGAGAACGTGCTCTATGTCCACCTTACGCTGGTGCCCTACATCGGCACAGCCGGTGAGTTGAAGACCAAACCAACGCAACACTCTGTCAATAAGCTCCGGGAGATCGGAATTCAGCCGCATATCCTCCTCTGCCGGACTGATCGGTATCTGCCACCGGAACTCAAGGGCAAGATCGCGATGTTCTGTAACGTCGAGAAAGACGCGGTGATCACGGCCAAGGACGTCGATACAATTTATGAAGTGCCGATCGTGTTCCGGAAGGAAGGGCTGGACGAGCTGATCGTGCGCCTGCTTCAACTCAAAACAGGACCGCCGAACCTCCGTGAATGGGATGCGATGGTCCAGAGGATCAAGTATCCCAAGCATGAAGTCTCAGTCGCCCTCGTCGGCAAGTACGCGGGTTTGAGGGAATGTTACAAGAGTCTCGCGGAATCGCTCGTCCACGGGGGTATCGACCATGAAACGCGGGTGAACATCCAGTGGATCGAATCGGAGGAGATTGAACGGCAAGGGACCGAGCGTATCCTGCGCGAGGTCGATGGCATCTTGGTTCCCGGCGGGTTCGGCGCGCGCGGGATCGAAGGGAAAATTGCAGCGATTCGATACGCACGGGAACACCTGATTCCATTTCTCGGCTTGTGTCTGGGCATGCAGTGCGCGACGATCGAGTTTGCGCGGAACGTCGCTGGGCTGGCCGGCGCAAACAGTGCTGAATTTGACGAGGCCTGCCCCTATCCCGTCATTCATTTGATGTCGGATCAGCAGTCTGTCAGTAACAAGGGCGGGACGATGCGGCTGGGGTCCTATGCCTGTACGCTCGGGGAGGGAACCCTGGCCCAAAAGATGTACGGAGTGAACGAAGTGCGTGAGCGCCATCGGCATCGGTACGAATTCAACAATGCGTACCGCGAGCAATTGCTTGGCAAAGGATTCGTGCTGAGCGGGCTTTCGCCGGACGGCCGGCTTGTCGAGATCGTCGAGCTACGCGACCATCCCTGGTTCCTGGCGACGCAGTTCCATCCGGAATATAATTCGCGGCCCCACCGTCCACATCCGTTGTTTAGCGGCTTTGTGGGAGCGGCGTTGCGCCGCAAGTGCGGCCACTGAAGTGAGAATGCTGAAACAGGCTCCCAACTTCGTTCTCGGCTCGACAAGATCCTCAACGTAGCCAAGAGGCTACGCCTCCGGTCTTGTCTTCGCCTGCGGCCTCGTTGGATAGCCTGTTTGAGCATCTCACGGGAAGTTGAAGAAAAAAGACTATGGCGCAGGAAGTCAAGATAGGAAACTTCAAAGTCGGCGCAGACCATCGGCCGTTTCTGATCGCCGGGCCCTGTGTCATCGAGAGCGAACAGCTCGTGCTGGAGACGGCGGCACGCATCGCTGAGATCGCCAAATCTCTGGGGATGCCCTATATCTTCAAATCGTCCTTCGATAAAGCGAACCGGACCTCCATCACGTCGTATCGCGGACCGGGTCTCGAAAAAGGCCTGGCGGTGCTGAAGCAGGTCAAGGGTCAGCTGGGCCTTCCTGTCTTAACGGACGTCCATACGGAAGAACAGGCGACTGAGGCAGGGAAGATCGTGGACGTGCTCCAGATTCCCGCGTTCCTCTGCCGACAGACGGATTTACTCCTTGCAGCGGCGAAGACCGGGAAAGTTGTGAATGTGAAGAAGGGCCAGTTCCTCTCCCCGCAGGAAATGGGCAACGCGGTAAAGAAATTGGAGGAGGCCGGAAACAGGCGGATTATCCTGACCGAACGAGGATCGTCGTTCGGCTACAATAATCTCGTCGTTGATATGCGGTCCTTCCCTGTCCTTCGGAGCTTCGGCTATCCGGTGGTCTTCGACGCCACCCATAGTGTGCAGTTGCCGGGCGGTGGGGGAACCAAATCCAGCGGTCAGCGTGAATTCGTCGGGCCCCTGGCCTGCGCAGCAGCCGGTGCCGGAGTCGATGGCTTTTTCATGGAGGTCCATCCCAATCCCGATGAGGCCTTATCGGACGGACCCAATATGGTGCCGCTCCATCAATTACAAGCTTTGCTAGAACGGGTCATGCGTATATGCGACGCGTCAGAACCTCGAAAGTAATCAAACCGAGGGACGCTCAGGCGGCCTCGCCGAATGGCGGAACCAGCCTCGATGTAGGCCGGCGTGTGCTGGACATCGAAGCGCGTGCCGTCCAGGCCCTCGTTCAACGTCTCGATGGTGGGTTCTCGGAGGCCGTGGACCTACTCTATCAATGCAAGGGCAAGGCCGTCGTCTCAGGCATGGGCAAGTCCGGGTTGATCGGCCAGAAGATCGCCGCCACGATGGCGAGTACCGGGACGCCGTCTTTCTTTCTCCATCCAGCCGAAGGGCTCCACGGCGACCTGGGCATGTTGGCGCGCCGCGATGTCCTCATTGCGATTTCGAATAGCGGAGAGACGCAGGAAATTTTGCAGCTCTTGCCGTTCATGGAGCGCATGGGCATTCCTGTTGTGGCGGTTGTCGGCCGAAAGAATTCAACGCTGGCCAAAAATAGCGCCGTCGCGTTGGATGTGTCCGTCGAAGAAGAGGCTTGCCCCATGGGACTTGCGCCGACGGCGAGCACGACCGCCGCGCTCGCAATGGGCGACGCGTTGGCCGTCGCCTTGCTCGAGAAGCGCGGGTTCAAGGAGCAGGATTTTGCGCAATTCCACCCAGGTGGGACGCTCGGCCGTCGTTTGCTGGTGAAAGTGCGGGACCTGATGCATAGGGGGCAGGAGTTGCCTCAGGTGCAGGACACGGTGTTAGCCTCGGTGGCCATTCTCGAAATGTCGGCCAAAAAGCTTGGCATGACCACGGTGGTCGATCGAGCAGGCGCGCTCCTGGGTGTGATTACCGACGGCGACCTGCGGCGGTTTCTCGAACAGGGCGGGGATTTCTCCAAGATCACCGCCGGGTCTTTAGCCTCGCGCCGCCCCAAGTTGATTGGGCCGGATGAGCTGGCGGCCAAGGCGGTCGAAATGATGGAGCGCTATTCCATTACCACACTCGTCGTCTCGGACAACGCCAAGCGAATTGCGGGGGTCGTGCATCTGCATGACTTGCTGAAACATGGAATTTTCTAACGGAATAGGTCGTCGATGAATCGCGTACTGGCGGTATGGAGATCGGTCGGGCAGGAATCGCTCAACCTGCCGAATGTCATTACCCTCACACGCATCCTCTTGATCCCTGTCTTCGTGGTGTTGTTTGCCACGCCGACTCCGAATCGATCCCTCACCGCGGCCCTCGTCTTCGTCGTCGCAGCGGTCACCGATTTATTGGATGGCTACCTGGCTCGCCGTAACGGCCAAGTGACCACACTCGGGAAGCTGCTCGACCCTATCGCCGATAAGTTGTTGGTTCTCTCCGCCTTGATTCTCCTGGTCAATGTCGATCGTGTGAGTGCACTGGTCGCGATATTGATCATCGCACGCGAAGTTGCGGTGACGGGCATTCGCGCCATTGCGGCAGGCGAAGGGATGGTGATTGCGGCTGAGATGACGGGCAAGTACAAGATGGCGTTGCAAGTCGTGGCAATTGTACTGTTGATCCTCGAGGGGACGTTCCTGTCTGATTTCGGCAATCTGCATCTCGCCGGTATCGTCACGCTCTATCTGTCGCTGGTGCTCGGCTATGTCTCAGGCGGTCAATATGTGTGGGGTTTCTGGAAGCAAGTCGTCGCGAAGGGACTCTGACAGTATGCGGGAAACCGCGCGAGAAGCGCGCGACATGCGAGATAGGCGTGACGTGGACAGATTGGGTTCCCACCTCGCTTGGCCCGTCTCGCTCATCCCGCCTGTGTCTCGCATTTCACTTATCACAGTCCATGGCTGATCGCGGACTGTTCATCATCCTGCTAGTGTGAACATCCTGTAGCGCATTGGGTCTGACTCCTCGGGCAATTCTCCATGGATCAACAAGTGCTGGTCGCAGTGCTCCTGGTCGTCGGCTATCTGCTGGGGGCCATTCCCTTCGGCATCGTGGTGTCGAAGGCGATGGGACTGCCCGATCCTCGTACGGTCGGGAGCAAGAATGTCGGGTTCACGAATGTACTGCGCGCATCCGGCAGCAAAGCTGGTGCGCTCACGCTCCTCGGCGATATGGGGAAGGGGTGGGTGATAGGGTGGGCTGCCATGCAATGGCTCACCGATGAACGATTTATCATGCTCGTGGCGCTGTCGGTAATCCTGGGCCACATCTTCTCGCCATTCCTGAACTTCAAAGGAGGGAAGGGTGTGGCGACGGCCTTGGGAGCGGTGCTAGGTCTGTCTCCCTCTATCGGACTCCTCTTGGTGTTGATCTGGCTGGGGGCCGTAGCGATCTGGCGCTATTCATCCGGCGGCGCGCTGGCAGCCTTCGCGTGCCTTCCGGTCGTGGCGATCGTGAACGAACAGCGGCAGGAATTTCTCGTCTTTGCCCTGATCGTCAGCGGGCTTATCTGGATCAAGCACAAGGATAATCTCGTCCGGCTCTGGAAGGGAACAGAAAACAAAATAGGGAAAACAAAGCAGGGATTGGGAGATAGGGAGCAGTGAGGCGTCCTTCTTGCTCGTGGAACGCACACGATGAAACAGCGCTCGTTCGACAGGCGCAGTGAACGACTCCCTCACCACTCCCTATTTTAGCTTTGAAGGGAAGAGGAGGAAAGAGGCCGCGGAAGGAATGACAGCTATGTTGGTTCTTTGCTCCCAGGGCGCACGTTTCGTGAGCAATGGACCATCTTTGGCGTTAGTCGAGATCCTTGCCATTGACACCTACCAGGAGGCGGACTACCTTGCGGCAAAGCGCTTGGCGCTCTCGGGAACGTGTGGCTGGCACTTGGAAAGCTGCGAACACGTTGGACACTGCGAAGGAGGGTGTGATGCTGGACGGTAAGGCACGCCATTCGTATCTGGTTCGGCTCGGACTTCCTGGATCCATTGTCGTCTTGGGTCTTTCCTTGATCGGCTGTCCTCAGCCGATACCCAGGGTCTCGATTCCAGGTTCTGATGCGTCTCCCCCGACCATGGCCTGGCAGACGTACAACATGGTGACAAAAGAGAGAGGAGAGATCATGAAAGACGGCCAGTCTATTGACGTGCCGTCCGGCGAGCAATACGTTGTGACGTTGGCCGTTGAAGATCTCAACAGCGGTGTGAAAGATGTCACCATGAGCGGCAACGTCCAGTATGCGTGCGAGCAAGGCGGACAGGTTGAGAACAAGAAGTTTCCCCTCGAAACGCAGCAAACTAAGCCTACTCTCGACCAGGAGAACAAAGTGCCCGTCAGAGCCGCACTTGTCTATGCCGTGGAATTCGGCAAGATGGGATGCAAGGAAAACTGGACGTTTGGTGGAGGGAAACTATCTCTGGTGGGGAAGGCGCATAATTTCGTTGGCGGAGCTGAGAAGAGAACGCTGCACGTTAATCTGAAGAAGTAACTCTCAAGACGAATAAGGCCCTGTCTGACGAGGGCCTTCTGAGGCCGCGCGTTGCGCGAGCACGGGAAATCAACAGGTCGCCGTCCACCTGTGCTCCCGGCAGAGAGTAGGCTGAGGCGCGGTTGTTCCGCTTTTCTGAATCTCGCGAGGTGGATGGTCTGGCTCTTTTGGTGCATCCTCTCCGCCGCTCTCGAATACTGCCATTTTAAAGGTGTAGCCCCTCTCCCGTCGTTCGTAATGCGTGAGCTTCTTCAACCGCTCCTGCTGCTTCATCATCTATCCATCCGTCGCCATCCATCCTCGATTTACTATTGTCGATGTCTGCTTTTCATTGTGTGAGCTTCGTGGCATATTGAATCACTTCAAACGGGGTGTGTCTGTGGAACAGGGCTATCGGTTGATCATTGTGGACAAGGCCGGTGTGCTGGTTTCTGAATTCCAACTGACGGAGAATGCCCTGGCTCAGCCGGAAGCCTTTGTTGCGGCGCTGAAGCGGTCGATCGACGACATTGAAGAGGAAGAACCTTGAAGGGACGGCATCGGTTCTCCTTGCTGGGCCTGCGCATCCCTCACCCGGTTGCGCTGTTCTTCAGGTGGGGAGGCGGCTAGGGTGTTGTGTTGCTTCGCGCTCAGGATTTCTTCATTACCATCGCTGGAAATGCTTGATCCTCTTGCCCTGCGTGGCGGGGAGCACCCGTACCGGGCTCAGGATGTCCGTACTCTGAGAGAGTAACAGGAATATTTTACATGGCGACGATTTTGATCATCGACGACGAAGCAATCATCCGGGTACTTCTCCGCTCCGCCCTTGAAGAGGTGGGGTATGAGGTCACGGAAGCTGTAAACGGTCGTGAGGGACTAGAGTTGTACCGCCACAGGCCGGCGGATTTGGTCATCACAGACATTGTTATGCCTGAGCTGAATGGGCTGGACATGCTCCTGGAACTGACGCGTGAATTCCTCCACGCCAAGGTGATCGCGATCTCAGGCGCAGGAGGAGAAAAGAATGTCTTGGATGTCGCGAAACTCCTCGGGGCACGGCAGACTTTCCAGAAGCCCTTTAGCATGCCGCATTTGCTGGGCGCTGTGCGATACGAATTGGAACATTAGCAGGATGCGATCAGGGTTGACCAGTCTCTCGATCGCGCGACGCGAACCTCTGGTTCCGAGTGTCTCGCCATTCGACCACTCTCGTGTGTCTCGCACGGCTACCTTGTGGTTCTTGTCCTGTTGTCCCAGACGCGCGGACCATCAGATTTCCATCGTGCCAGAATAGTTTTCCGTAGCCCGCTAGATACCGGTACTTTTTTTGCGTGGAGCCCTTCGGGCGCGCGCGTCATTCTGACTGCGCGGCTGCCACTGCGACGCTCGATCTTCCTGCCTGGCGCAGCCGGTTATTAGCGGAGGTGCTGAGCGGGCAGGTTGAGCTGCCCAATGATGTCTACAATGGCAGACTCCCGGCTCAGTTCCATTATAACTGTTCGATTATGGTCGATGAGGCTCCGAGTTTCGTATAATTCGAAGGACCCCTGCAAATCATAGGGCCGATCATGTGAATCGAACTTGTGTGCCCCCCCTTGCCTACAAAGCCAGTGGACAAGAAAATTTCTTCAAAATAACGTGGGCTGGTACG
>VBOM01000407.1 GCA_005877535.1 Nitrospirota bacterium
CGTTTATTTCCTCCTGCGTGTTTAAGTGTGCCTGTGAATTCAGAGCTCAAACTCATTTAACATATCGAAACACATGGCGAAAACATGAGCGTGATTGAAACACGGGTTCAAATCCCGCTGGGACCACCACACTTTTCCTTCATCCTTCGGAGCGTTCGCAGCTTTGCGTTGCGGAGTCACGTCGTCGGTCGATCGTCCATAGGACAACAGGGCAGTGTGGACCAGAGTCACGGCGTGTCGGAGCTGTTGATTCCATCCGTACCCACCATGCGAGTAACGGCTCGTCATCGCATCTCCGCCGAGCTGATCGGTCTCGCTGCCGCGCAGTCGATGTCCCAACAACGTCGCTCGCACTTCGAGTGGGACACCGAGATTCTGCAGCCACGTGGCGAAGGTGTGGCGGAGATCGTGGAAGTGGAGTTCGGTGTTGATCTCCGCATGATCGCTTTCAGTTCTTCGCAGGCAGGGGTTCGACATCCGCCAGTAACTGCAGCATACTCAACAACTGCTTCGGGGACGGCTGATTCATGCTCTCTTCGCTACCGACATCTAAGATCGTCGCGAGGGCCCCATCCACTTTTTCGAGAGACAACAGGAGGGCACCCAATCGATCGTTGACGGCGGGACTGGCCGTCATGGGTTGGGGCTCTTCTTGCTCCGTCGTCAACTCTAATACCTTCGCCATGGACGCACTCCTTTCGTGATGGGTCGATCGACCCGGGTGAACTACGCGGCCGGCTTCCGCCGTGTCTATTTGAAATGCTGTTCGAGCAGATGCCGAATCAGCCCGTCGCCGTCACGTCTTACCCACGTAAGGCATCGAGTTTCTTTTTCAGCGACGGCGGCAGCCGGATCAACAAGGGTTTCGTCTCCATGCGTTCCCTCCATTCAGATGATGATACTACTATATATCATGATAAAGTAATATATCTATTGTGGTCAAGGGGGGCCGTTTGCTAGACTCCGGCCCATGACGGAACGCCACCAGACGAGAGATTTTCTATTGCGGGATCTGCCGGAGGACTTGGCCGATAAGTTGAAGGTGGCAGCCTCACTCCACCGTGTCTCAGCGAAGAGCTACATCCAGGGAATTCTCGAAGGGCACGTCCGGGAGCTGGAAAAGAAGGGCATCACCCTGGCGCTCCCGAAGGGCAAGTGACTGGCACGGACTGACCAGTCCGTCAGGCGTTAAAGCGGAAGGGGTTGCTGCCGAAGGGAAAGTAGACGTCATGGGAGGCACACGATGAGAAAGACAACCCCACAACTGATAACAGAGATCAACGAGTCCATAAGAGAATTTTCGTTAGCATTGCGTCCTCTCGCCGTAGATGCGGGCCGACGTTTAACCGATGGCGAACGTGGTGATTCTCTGAAGAAGGCGTTCAGCTATGCCACCCACGTTCTGGCATATATCGAGGACGAGAAACCAAAGTAGGTCCCTGGTCGTTTACCGAAGGTTTGCCCAGGCCGTAACGTGTTGAGATCGTGCGTCAAAAAGACTGGGGCCGAAGAAGCGGTTCGATTGCAGATGGGTGAGATCGAAGAATGAGCTGGACGACTCAGAAGCCGAGAGTGCCGGGATGGTACTGGTATCGGGAAATCGAAGGAGAACCAGAGATTCTCTCTATCTATAAAGACGATGGACAGCTGTTAATAAGCGGAATTGGCTTACAAGAATTCCCAGGCGAATGGGCGGGGCCGCTGGAGCCTCCGCCATAATCACCGCGAACCGTGACTGACCCTCCCCCAATTCCATGGACACCCGGTTAAGCCACAGCCGCCCTCACCTCGAACTCGGCTGGAGAGTAATAGCCGAGGGTCGAGTGACGACGCCTCCGATTGTAGAACCCCTCGATGTACTCGAAGATGTCCTGTTTCCCTTCTTCACGGGTCGCGTAGTGCCGATGGTACACGAGCTCGCGCTTGAGTGTCCCAAAGAAGCTTTCGACACAGTCGTTGTCCCAGCAGTTGCCTGTGCGGCTCATGCTGGGGGTGATGCCGTGCTCGCCGAGCAGACGCTGGTAGCGACGTGCCGCATACTGGCTGCCGGGATCCGAGTGGTGCAGGAGCCCCGTCGTGGGTTTCCGGTTCGCCAGCGCCATGGTGAGGGCACGCTCGGCCAGATCCCCGGTCAGCCGCTGGCCCATTGCCCAGCCGATCACGGTGCGCGAGTACAGATCGAGCATCACGGCAAGGTAGAGCCAGCCCTCCATGGTCCACACGTAGGTGATGTCCCCGGCCCACACCCTGTTGGGCCGCTCGATCTGGAACTGCCGGTTGAGGGTGTTGGTGGCCACCGGCCACGTGTGGTCCGAGTCGGTCATGGCGCGCCACTTCTTCACGGTCTTGGCACGAATCCCTTCGGCACGCATGAGCCGCGCGATGCGGTTTTCGCCGACCCCGTGCCCCCGCTTGATCAGGGCGTCCCAGATGCTGGGACCATCGCACGTCGTAAAAATCCCGCTCCTTCCGGAGGGTCTCGTTTTCCCGTTTGAGCCGTGTCAGCTCTTCCAGCCCAGCTCGCACCGCCTGGCGAGTGCGGCCCTGGGATTCAGCGTGTCGCTGTTCGTTCATCCAGCGGTACAGTACATTGTCAGAAATCCCGAGTTCCCGGGCCACCTGGGCCACCGACCGACCCGATTTCCGTGTGAGCTGTCCCGCCTCGGACT
>VBOM01000131.1 GCA_005877535.1 Nitrospirota bacterium
GATTCTTCCTTACCGTCGTTCCCCCGTGCAATGCGCTGTCACGTACCACGCGAGACCATTCGAGGACGAGGCACCATCTGGAATTTCTCGTGTATCGCCTGGCGACTCTCGGGAGACCTGCCCATGCGACCAGGGGAAACCCTCCCGCTGACCGTCACGCTGCCCAAAAAACAACGAATAGAAGTACCTGAAGCCGTCGTGCGGTGGTCAAGGGGACAGGAGTTCGCCGTGGAGAATGTTTTGATTGAGCAGCACATCCATGTGCGGCTTCAGCATTACGTGAATCGCTTGGTTCGAGAACCGGAGAGGATGAGCCAATTAGTGCTGACAGCCCCAAACGGGAATCGAAGACCCTTCTAAAAGCTGTCAGCCGAAAACATCCAGGGGAAACTGACCCTCCCCCACTGGGCGGAGATGGCGTGAGATTTTGAACCGTGGGCAGAATGCGAGGAAAGCAAGTGTGTCCGGAATCGGAGGGAAGACACGCCGAGTTCCACAGGCAGCCAGGACGTCAGATGTCGTCAGGTCGACGACTCTGAGAAGCTGCTCATCTCTGGCGATTAAGAGGATCGGAACCCAGGAGTCTTATTCGATCCTCCTCCTCCTCAATTCTATTTATTCGCTGAAAATACACATTCAACGCCATTAGCACGAGGATAACGGTCACCCCTATAATGGCCCACACCATATCTCCCAAAACCCAATCAGTATCCTTCATCAGAGCAGCTCCTTGTTGAGTGAGTTTTTCGACATACAACCTTCCAGACCACCCTTCAACCTGCATGAACGTAAACTCATACGCCATGGCTTTCAAGCACGAAGTCTGCAAAGGCCGCCGTGATCTATGTCATAGCGCCATCCATCTGGGGACTGATTGATCTTCCGTGGATGAGTGCCAGTATTTTCCAGCCCACCCGCCTTGCGGTTTGATCGCCCCCCTCCTAAAATACACCTCCCTGCGAGGCGCCTCATGCCATTCTTGATTCGTCTCTATCGCCGTTTCCCCCTTTGCTGCCCTGTGACCTACCACGCTGGTCTGTCTCAAGGTCCCCTTCACGTCTAACTGAAGTAAGGCTTGGTTGTCCACGACAGACACGGACTTGAATTTTTCACAGTCATAATCATAGCGTTCAAAACACTGCTGATACTGTTGGGCAAGCTGAGCAGCAATTCTTCCAACTCAGTCTCTGCGCGGAATATTCGCCATTCCTTCACATTTCCACGTCCTTATGGGACCATTGAAATGGACCAAATATTAATGAGAGGGAAGCGCACTAACAAAACAACATTTCATCGATACAAGTAGGCTTTACATATTGGGGACATTAATGAGCACTAAGACATGGTTCCTTGGATTATTTACAATCTGGGCCATGTTTACGTTCGTCCACCGCATGATGGTTAGAGGAGAATCGCTCACATTTGTCCTTGCCTATGAAGCAGGATACACGCTGACAATGCTTCTGATGAGTTATGTGCTTTGGTTGCTTGTGCGATGGCTCCGGGGACCGCAACACAGACCGGAGTTATTTAAGTTTACCCTTATCGTAACGACAGTATTAATTATTGTCGGTTATCTTTTCGGCGGGCCGAGGTTTGTAGCATCAACGGCTGCAAAGGGTCAACTGTCGCTTCGTGACGCTGCCATGCAAATTATGGGCAACTCTCTTGTGGCACCCGGAGTCGCCGCCTATTGTCAAAAGTTGAATGTCCGATCTTAATATAGGTTTGTTAGCAATCGACAAGATCCTAGACGCTCGAGAAGGCCAATATGTCAAGAAAACCCAATTGGATCGAGAGCGAAATCAAGAATGGGATAATGGAAGTGAAGCTGATGTCGTGGAGATATTTCTACGACTATGTCCGGATAGAAATGCTCGACTACTCGCATTATATTTGGCGCGGACAAAAGGAAGCGAAATGGAAACTTGAGTCTAGCTTGGATCGGTTGCTTAGGGGCAAGCCTGAATCTCAAAGGCGTTCGTACAGACGTCGGCATTTGGAAAGGTTCAAGCTCGCAGTGCGTGGGCGCCGTGGTCCAAACCCGTCAAGATTAGAAAGTGAGAATGATTGGTGGGCACTTGGCCAACATCATGGCATGGCTACACCATTACTTGATTGGACGGAATCGCCATTTGTTGCTCTTTACTTTGCTGTTGAAGACGAGAATGTACCCGAATCTGGGACGAGGGCAGTATGGTCTTTAGGGGGAGTCAAGAATAAGAACCAACAAATCATCGAGGCTCATTCTGGCGCATTACCTCCTCCCGTCCTTGAGATGATTCGACCCCAACAAGACGAAGACTCACGCTTAGTTAATCAAGCTGGTCTCTTCACGAGTGTTCCCTTAGACAAAACGGTAGATTCATGGGTTGAGGAAAATTACTCTGGTAAGTCAGACGGGGCAAATCTGCTGAAACTTATTATTCCCAATGGGGAAAGAACTGACTGTCTCAGAACCCTCAACAAGATGAACATTAACCACCTGTCCCTGTTTCCGGATCTTTACGGAGCAGGGCAGCACTGTAATAAGTTTCTTCGGATAGACAAATACTGAATCCGAGCAGGAGAAAGGCGCCATGAGACCATTGCGCGACGCGTGGCAACCTGCCGCTTCCTCACCGTCACCTCAACTCCCTAGACGATAGACCAGGCAGACCTTAGTGCCATGGATGGCAAAGGCTGAAATGTTTGGTAAGGCAGCACCAGTTGGTTGGCTCTACTATGCCGATAGCAGCTACGTCGCCACTCGGCTCTTGTGGTTTACAAAACTGACGATCGATTCGGCAATTTACGCCCACCGGACGCTGGAACTATATTTAAAAGCGTTCATCGTCAGTCGTGGAACTGAGGTTAAGCCTGGCTCACCGGCCTGGGGACATGATCTCGCGATACTCGGTGAAGAGGCGCAGAGCCACGACCGGGCGTTTGCCCAAGAGGACGTTCAGAGACGCATCCGGTTCTTTGACCGCTACTTCGACTACGTCCGTTACCCGAGTGATGTCGTTGCCCCGGACGACGGCAGTCTCACATGGTTTGCCTTCGACGCTAACATAACGCCGCTAGATGAGTTGGTGGCGTTTGTGAGACCACGTGTAAGCTTGAGCGATGAAGACTGGCGTAGCAGCTTGGTTCATGAACTTCTGCGCGGTGGAAACGTCAGGGGATATCAGCGTGACGCGTTGATCGATGGAAATAGCCATGTCACGATAATCGATTGCGCGACTTCGGGAGATCCCGACTTAACCTTCGACGCGTCGTTTCGTTATGACAGGCCTGGGTGCTGAGGCCTGCTCGAACAAGCGAGAGCAGACCATCGCGGTGTTGAAGGATACCGAGGCTTTCGTTCATGTCCATGATCTGTGCTGGCACTGGGGAAGTTTAAGCCCTCTCTATCCTCCCCGCTCCACAGTAGCTATCAACCTGCTCGCTGATGCCTTTAACGCACGAGCCAGCTTGAGAATCATGCTCAACGTTGGTGACTTCAGCCCTCTGTCAAGCTGGGTGATGTACGTCCGGTGAACTTCTGCCCGATACCCTAACTCACATGTTCAATGTCGCTCGATCTGCTCGGTTCAAATTGATTCAGGATAACCCGGCTAGCCATGTCGAAAAGCCAGACCCTAAGAACGAACGGGATCGAGTCGCCAGTGCAGAGGAATGGGCCAAGTTAAACGCCACGGCAGCGCCCCATCTCCTGCGGTTCTTGGCGATTGCTTATGCCTTGGGCCCGAGGAGAGGGGAGTTGCTCAACCTGGAATGGCTGGACGTAGACATGAGACGCAAGGAGTTTACGCTACGGAAGACCAAGAACGGGGAAACAGGGGTGGTTCCCATGACCCAGGAGGTGCATGCAGCCTTCTCGGAGCTATGGAAAGAGCGTCGCCTAGACACTAACCGGGTGTTCCTGTATAAAGGGAAACCGTGGAAGAACCCTCGGACTGCCTTTGCTGCGGCTTGTAGAGGGGCAGGGATTACGGGGCTACGGCTCCATGACCTACGCCACACGGCTAGCACGAACCTGAGAAGGGCGGGGGTTGATACGATGACCGCTATGAAGATTGTCGGCCACAAGAGCGAACAGATGCACAGGCGGTATAATACGATTCAGCCGGAAGACTTGCACGAGGCCGCTGCGAAGCTTCAGAAGTACACGGCTAACACTGTATTAACACTTGCCTCATCGGCGCCATCAGGGCAAAGTGTAAGTGGTTGTAATTCCAACGTCGGGGCGTAGCGCAGCCCGGTAGCGCGCCTGCTTTGGGAGCAGGATGTCGGAGGTTCAAATCCTCTCGCCCCGACCAAACCGCAGCGGAGTTCTGAGTCTTGAGTGTTGAGTTGTAGAAATAGCGCGCGATCTATCCCGTGGATTCTTCCATAACCACTGCCTCAGAACTCATAACTCAGAAATTCTAACTTCTTCTGAAGGCGCCCGTAGCTCAGTTGGATAGAGCATCAGCCTTCTAAGCTGAGGGTCGCTGGTTCGATTCCAGCCGGGCGCACCATGTTTCAATGAGTTACGCCGTCCCCACGCTCGTCGCCCCGACCGATTGTGCTAGCCTTGTGCTACTTTCTCGCCGCAGTCGATCGAGGCAGTCAGTACGGGGCGGTGGCGTATCAGCAACGGTTGGCGGCACGCGGCATCCAATGCTCCATGAGCCGCCCCGGGCAATTGCTGGGACAATGCCGTGGTCGAGAGCTTCTATGCCACGCTGAAAACGGAGTTGCTCGTGAACGCGCACCCGTACCCGACCCGGCAAGAAGTTCGCAGCGCGATCTTTGAGTATGTGGAGGGGTGTTACAATCGCGCCCGCCGCCATTCCACGTTGGGCTATCTCAGCCCTGCGGAATTCGAACGGCGGGCAACTGAGTCAACAGGCGGTATCTACTAAACCGGGGGAACTCCAAACAGCACCAAGGGCTACCACGCCGACGCCACCAGCTCGAGGGGCCTACCACGCCTAGGAGGCACCATCACATCCACATCTGGGGAGGGAGTTGCGAGTGCCGGGCGTAATCCGGAGTGGATAATCCTCATGGCGGTTCCGGTGCGCGTGGTGGTGCCTGTTTTTTCCGAAATGTGTTTGAGATACTCCTTGATTGTCTGTTCCGAGAGTCTCATTTCGTTGGCGATTTCCTTATTGGTCCAGCCTTTCAAGAGATGTTGCACAACCAGTGTTTCGCGGGCGGTCAGGTGAAACTCCTCGTTCGCCTGGACGATGACCCTGTTCTGCCACGCACTGTTCCCCGTCTCGTTCATCACGATGAGGATTCGTGTGTCCGCGTGGGTCTGATCAATCAAAGCCGTGCCGCACAGGAGCACGGAACTGTGGCCAGTGTTTACGACGCATCGGAGTTGATTCTGCTCCCAGTCCTTCGAATCCGTCCGGACTTTGAGGGTCTTCCGGATTTGATCGACGAGACTCGCGACGGCTGGCGGGAGCACCCCGTGTGCCGTTTTTCCGTCCTGGCCGAGAATGATTGCTGGCACAGGTCCCAGGCCCGCCGATCCTTATAGAGTAATCGCATGGACGCCGTGAGCAGCATGATGCCGGGCCCAGCCTGAGGGACCGCCATGCGCTCCTTCTGGTCGCTCGAGACATCATCGATGGTCTCTTCCACGATGTCCTCCTTTCTCTTTCCTAGACCGCGCCTTTGAATTAACTCGACAGTGTTATTTCGGCAATCTCCACCCTGTACCCCCCGATACGCGCGGCGCACCTGAAGGCTGCCTCGGAGATCAGGACCGTCATTGACGACCAGAATACGTTTCCTCAACATGGGAGTGTCCTCTCCGATCATTTGAGTGGGATGCGCACGCCAAGGATTTTACTCTTTCGTACGCGAGGTCCACAGCGGTAACGGGGAGCCGGACCCGTTTCGGTGACGGCGACAGGCGCTGGTTCAGGCGAATGACGTCGTCGTGGATCGCGCCACAGTTCACGCACCGCCACCCGTGAAAGCCGGACTGGGATCCTTCCCGATGATCGAGCAGGTATTCACGGACCACAAGGCCGTCACAGCGTGGGCAGGTCATCGTCGAGCATCCACATGCACTGGTGGAGGGGCTTGTGAGGGACGGCGGTCCATCTGGGCCGGGGCCGTGAGCGGGCCGGGCCCAACCCCTCCATACGTGTCATGCCATCGGGAGTTGATCTGGTCGAAGCAGAGGAGGGCTCGCCCATCCTCGAGACCGTTTTGATAGCGCGTAAACTGAGACCGGTGCTCCTCTCGCATAGAGGCTGTTCGATCTCTGCCGAACAAGGCATCCACGAGGCCGGCTTCCTCCGCCAGCCAGCCTGCGCGCTCTTCGCACGTGACCGATGGAAGTTGTTGCTGGAGTCGGCACCATTCAATGCGTGAGATGATGTTGGTGGGTTCAACAATCATGGTTCTCTCCTCTGTAAAGCATTACGGTGTTGGGCCTGCGTAAATGTACCAGAGACGGGGGATCGTACTATCAGGTGAATCCCAGTATTTGAGGAGGGAAAAACCCTGCAATGGAGGGGGAACAGACCTCAACGTGCATTCCTGTATGCCGGCGTGGCTCACGTCTACAACCATTGGTCGTACATGCCGCCACCGGCGGAGCAGCACACGCGGATTGGCAGCTTCACTACGCCGTTCACGGTACTTCGGCTCCTCACGCCGTTGAAGATGTCCTATGAGGCTGCGAAGAAGTGAGCTGAGCCCTACACGAAGATTGTCGAAGAGCTACCAGCAATGAGACGGGAGACGGTGGGACTCGTCAGGAAGGCCGTAGCTGAGAACCGACAGGCCTATGGACCAGTCAACCACCGGGCTAAGTGGAATTCGCCGTTGACGGTGGTGCAGGGACTGGTCGGGATGCAACGGGGCTAGGTGCCGTTGGGCCGCAAGATTCACCACAGAGATTGCAGACATAGTTGCCCGTTCAATAACCCTGTGCATTACATTCCAACTCCAAGATCACGTGCACACATCGTGTTCGATATGCTCGCCGTTTCCATTCCACTTATCGCGCAGCCGCTTGACTCAGCGTCATCATGATGTGCCCCCCTATCCGACCCTGAATGATTGAACGCCTCCGAACCCTTCAGGTCTACATCTGTAAAATCTTCCAGGCCTATGTAGGTAAGACCGTTCAACGCGATGCGGTTCTCTTTGGCAAATGCCTTTGCGTCAGCAAAGCGATGGAACCTAGCTCTTTTCGATTTCATTATGGTTGGGAATCCATCCCGGGCGATGTAGCAAGCGCCGGATGCTACCTGTTGATGAGAGGCAGTGAATAGCACAAACAGCGACTCTTTCGTCTTCGCCATACTTCCCATCTCCCATTTGAAGTGAGGTGCTCGTGTGCACACACATACTGCACAGCCCTGTGTCGCATGGGAATTAGGAAATAACCTGGTTTAGTCAGATGTGATTACCTAATACACCGCGATTCAGCTGTAGCAGTTAGTAGGCGACCTCCGACCCGTCTTTCAAGCAACATATCTGAAAAATCTGAGATGCCGACCTCGATACCGGTATCACCAACAATCCCCCCGTCGCCCCAGCGTTTCTCGGTGTGGGGGGTGCGTCTCACTTCATACCCTCACAACGTCCCTGATCGGTCAGCGAAGCGCTTCACAGGAACCTATATTATTTAACCCCTAAAAATCCGTGTCCCACTGAGAGCGACGCAGGCTGACCCCAAGCGCGCCAACGCCAAGAAATAAGCCTGCCCATTAGGCCATGAGGTTGGAGCAAAACTTCTTTCCCAAAAACCATCGTGGCCGTCGCCTGCTTGGCTCGATAGCCGTACGCCTGACCCTTCTCCTGGCAGTCGATCCCGTTGAGACGGATACGCTCGGCGTGTGCGTTGTGCAGGACTTCGATGGTGTCGCCGTCGAGGACAGAGACGACGGGGCCGGAGAAGTCAGCAACGGCCCGGGGTGGGCTGAACAGGAACAGGAGAGAGCAGAGAGCAAGGACACAGATTCTTGCCCGCCACACGAGTGGAAGCGAGACCAAAAGACGCCCGTCCGATGAAACTGAGCCGTCAGTGCACCGATGCTGCATCGCTCCACCGTTTCTGTGGATAACTCTGTGAATAGTTCACGCTCGCGGCCCGCATTCACTCATTCACCGCAATGTATGAACTCTTTGCCCATTTGTTAAGCATTGCGATCACCCGGCACACCCCCCCTGTATCTTGTGGCTTGACATCCTATTTTTGTGGTTCAAACACAAAGGAATGGGGTGATACCCTTCCCCCAAGGGCGAACCGTGCAGCATTACCTAGATGGAGGATCGTAAGAATCCATCAAACGCCTTTATCCACAGGCTTGAGCCGCGGTGGTGGATTTACGTACCTTCACCTCAGCCTCCTTATTAGTACGTCGTCCCATTCGCTACCCGCTTCCCTATCTCAATGATTTGCCCTAATCGCTCCATCCAATAGGTCGCGGGACTGTTGGTTGGTCAGGTGCCGTCCCTCACCTGCAACCGTGCAGCATCGCCTGTGCGATCACTGCCTACTGCACGAAACTGTCCACAGTGTTTGACCAACACTCCCTTGTGCAACTGGTGTCCAGTTGCCTTCGTCGGAGTTGTCAAAAACCACATTGCCGTTTCTCCATATTGCTCGAGAAACACGTAACCGCAAGTAGCCGCCAGCGCTCTTCCGCGCAGTCGTATTGTTGTTGTGTCCGGCTAGACAAAAACGAGTTGCTCACCTTGGTTTGGACAGTCTTGAAGTCGTACAGGAACCACGTCTTCACCAGATGCCCCTTGCGGCGTATGGTGAATGGATCCACGTATACAGTCATTCCTGCTTCGTCGTTGCCACCAACCGCCACCCACTCCGCATACACAGGTCCACTACTCAGCACCAGGAGCGTTATCAGCGACGCGAAACCCAATAGTAGCTCGGTGGCAGCTTGAGGAATGGCACGGGAAAGCGTCGGAAGGGACGAATCGAGAA
>VBOM01000408.1 GCA_005877535.1 Nitrospirota bacterium
CTGTGCGCGCCGCCGAGTGGTGAGGCGGCCAGGTCCCCGTTGAGGATTTCTTCGAACCGAGAACGAAGTTGGAGGCCGTTTTCAGCATCCCGGCAAACATGGAATTTACCGAAGATCAAATAAATAGGTATAGTCGGCATATTCTTTTGCCTGAAGTCGGCGGCAAGGGGCAAAAGAAGATTGCCAAGGCCAAGATTCTCCTGGTCGGCGCGGGAGGCCTTGGTTCGCCGGCAGCACTCTATTTAGCCGCAGCCGGCGTCGGCACAATTGGCCTCATCGATAGCGACGTGGTGGACCTGACCAATCTTCACCGGCAGATTCTTCACCATACGTCGGACGTGGGACGTCCCAAAGTCATCTCGGGCAAAGAGAAAATTCAGGCTTTGAACCCCGACGTGCAGGTCTCGACGTACGAAGAGCGGCTGACAGCCGGCAATGCGCTGAAAATCATCAGCGAATATGACGTCGTCATCGACGGGGTCGACAACTTTACGGCCAAGTTCTTGATCAACGACGCCTGCTTCTTTGCCGGAAAACCGTTGGTCCACGGAGGCATCCTCCGTTTCGATGGTCGCGTAACTACCATTGTGCCGAAGCAGTCCGCCTGTTATCGTTGCGTCTTCAAGACTCCCCCGCCCGCCGGGCTGGTGGCTTCCTGCCAGGAGGCGGGAGTGATCGGCGTGTTAGCCGGCATCATTGGAACAATCCAAGCGACTGAGGCCTTGAAACTCATTCTGGGTATCGGTCATCCTCTCACGAATCGCTTCCTGGATTTTGATGCACGCAAGACGCAGTTCAGAGAAATCAAAGTGAAACGCAATCCTGACTGCGCGCTTTGCGGAGCCCACCCGACGATTACCGAACTGTTCGATGACGGCGATCCATTTGCCGGCTGTGCCGTCCGGCCGTAATTATTGACGTAGCGAGGTGGAGTCACCATGGGCACAATGAAAGCGCTGGTCTGTCGCGAGTGCGGAAAAGAATATCCGACGAAGGCGATCCATGTCTGCGAGATGTGTTTTGGCCCCCTCGAGGTGAAATATAACTACGAGGAGATCAAAAAGGGTATTTCCCGCAAGAAGATCCAGGATGGGTCACACAGTATCTGGCGCTATGCCGATCTCCTGCCAGTTGAAGGGCCGACTTTTCTCGGCCCGCACGCCGGGATGACCCCGCTGGTGCGCGCCAAGAATCTCGGCGCCTACCTCGGATTAGACGAGCTTTACATTAAAAACGATACGGTCAATCATCCCACGTTGTCGTTCAAAGATCGTGTAGTCGCCGTTGCCATCACCAGGGCTCGTGAATTGGGATTTGAAACCATTGCCTGTGCCTCGACCGGCAATCTGGCCAATTCCGTCGCCGCCCACGCTGCTGCCGCAGGGATGCGCGCCTACGTGTTCATTCCCGGCGATTTGGAATCCGCTAAAGTCCTCGGGAATTTGATCTATAAGCCGAACGTGGTCGAGGTCGAAGGCAATTACGACGACGTCAATCGCCTCTGCAGCGAGATAGCAGGCGAACATGCCTGGGCCTTTGTGAATATCAACATTCGCCCCTACTATGCGGAAGGCTCAAAGACGCTGGCATTCGAAACCGTGGAACAACTCGGCTGGCGCACCCCTGACCAAGTGGTCATCCCGATGGCGTCAGGTTCGCTCTTGACCAAGATCTGGAAGGGGCTCCATGAAATGAAGGCCTTGGGTCTCATCGACGACGTGCGGACGAAGATCAACGGGGCACAAGCAGAAGGCTGTTCCCCTATTTCCACAGCCTTCAAGTCAGGGCGGGACTTCTTCAAGCCGGTGAAGCCGAAAACCATCGCCAAGTCGCTGGCCATCGGCAATCCTGCCGACGGGTACTACGCCCTCAAAGCGACCGCCGAGAGCAAGGGCTCTATGGACATGGTCTCGGACGACGAAGTCGTGGAAGGAATCAAACTGTTGGCGCAAACCGAAGGGATTTTCGCTGAAACCGCCGGAGGCGTGACGATCGGTGTGCTCCAGAAGTTGGTGAAACAAGGCACGATCAAGAAAAGCGACGTGACGGTCGCCTATATCACCGGCAATGGCTTAAAGACCCAGGAAGCCGTGATCGATGCGGTCGGCAGGCCCCACCGAATTCAGCCGAGTCTGGTCAGTTTTGAACAAACCTTTCAGGTAGGGAAACACGGGGGTAGTGACGCATGATTAAGGTTCGCATTCCAACCCCGCTTCGTCCTCTGACGAAGGGAAAGGGAGAGGTCGACGCACAGGCTTATACGATCGTCGAAATGATCGACACCTTGAATACAGCCCATCCCGGGATCAA
>VBOM01000409.1 GCA_005877535.1 Nitrospirota bacterium
CGGCGACTTGAGACAATTCGACTGACCGGTCTTCGAGACGAATCGTTTTGTCCTGGGCGAGCTGGAATTGTAACCATGACAGGATCTTCTCGCGGTTCGAGGCGTTCACACACAACAGGAACTCGTCCGAGGTGAGCCGGTAGACAAAGACGTCGTCTTTGATGCCGCCGTTCTCGTTGCAGACCATGGAATACTGGGCTTGAGAAACCGCGAGTTTGCCGACATCGTTGGTGGTGATTCGTTGGAGGAAGGAAACGGCACCAGCCCCGGCGATTCGCACCCGCCCCATGTGGCTCACATCGAAGAGGCCGACATGGGAGCGGACGGTATGGTACTCGTCCACGACGCCGCTGTATTGGATAGGCATCTCCCATCCGGCGAAATCGACGAGTTTGGCCCCGCAGGCTTGATGATGCGTGATTAGTGGCGTGCGCTGCATGACGTGGCTCACAGGCCAAGGAGTTCGACGTCGAAGATCAACGTTGCGTGTGGAGGAATCAAGCCGCCGGCGCCCTGTGCTCCATAACCGAGCTTGGAAGGAATGGTCAGCTTTCGCTTCCCTCCCACTTTCATGCCTTTGACGCCCTCATCCCATCCCTTGATGACTCGCCCAGCGCCCAGAGGAAAAGAGAAAGGCTGGCCTCGGTCCACCGAACTGTCGAATTTGTTCCCATTTTCCAGCCAGCCTGTGTAATGCACGGTGACGGTCTGTCCAGCTTCCGCCGTCGCGCCGATTCCGATTGTGAGATCGACATACTGCAATCCCGATGACGTCGTGATTTCATTCCCTTCGGCACCTGCTTCCCGAAACGGCATGACGGCTCGGGATGGGGCCGAGCCGCTCTTGCACGGCCCCGCTATCGTGATGGGGTTGGCCGAAGAGTCCCTCTCCACGCCCGCAACAGCTAAACAGGAGGGCTCCGAGTGGAGGACTTTGGTGCTTCGCTCGATCCGCAGCCAGGCGAAAGTGCAAGTCGTCGCTTGCAGACTTCGCATCGCGAAGGTGGAACTGCACGGTCTGGCCTTCTTGAACGACATCTCCGATCGCGACGGCTCCGGCCTGTTGATCCGCTCCGATAAGGTTCCGAACGAGGAAGTCGCCACTCTCGAAATGACTCCCGTGCTCATCGATCACGATGCCCAGATGCAACGCGCGGTGCGCATCGCGGCGTTGGGTTCCCCCCATGGATTCGAAAATGTCCTGGAGCCGTTTCAAGGCTGAGACGCCGCCCAGTTCGTAGATCAGGTTTTGTTCCGCTCTCGTCACGACAAACCGTTCGCCGATCGGACGGCAGCCTTGCGAGGTCACGGTTCGCACGGCGATCGGTCCGGTGAGTTGCACTCCCACCATTCCCCCGTCGAAGCACTGATCATTGAGCAGCAGGCGATTCTCTCCAGAGTCCTGGCCTCCGCCGGCAAGGCCCCCGCCAGCTTTGCCGTGAGGGTATCGGTCGTTCATCAAGGACAGGATCTCCTGCATCGGTGTCGAAAAGGGGTCAGCGAGAAGGAGAAAGGTCGAATCTTCAAGTCCCGGCTCTGGCCACCCAGGCATGCGGATTTGGTCCTGCAGCTGAGACACGGAGATCTGCAGCGGGGTCAGTTTGACATCAGGTAGGCATGCGACCAAGACAGTCAGAGCTGCAGCGGTTTCAATCTCTTCGGAGCCGGCGATGATACCTTCACCGGAACAGCCCAGACAGACCTTCGCCCGCAGTTCCCTCTGCAGCATGGCGGAGATCATGGAGGCCTTGGTCGCATGATGTGCAGAAAAGAAGACGAAGGCCAGATCAATGGAGGCCATGCCGATTTGCATCAGGATGGCATCTGCGAGATCGCGAATGGCGGCTTCCGTATCGGTCTTGCGCGAAACTGCGCTCGCGAATCGAAGCGTGGCCGGAGCGGTCGTGCCTGTGGAATGACTCGTCATAGTATGAATGTGCCGCTGTCGGTCACCGAAACGCTAGACCCCTGGGTCCATCCGTTCCGGGCGGTCCTTTGCCAGTTTCTTATAGTAGCGCCACATATAGGAATGGTAGTCGTCGAGTTGAGCCAAGAGATAGTGCAGTTCTGCGGGATCCTCTGTCTCTAAGGCACGAACCATGCGGGCCTCTAAGAATTCGGCGAACGCATTGGTTTTCCCCAGGACAGTTATGAGACTCAAGCTACCACCGAGTTGGTACTCGTTCATGCTAATCCTCCAGACGCAAGAGAGTCGCGAGAGGATAGCGAGGCAAGAGAGGGAAATGCAAGTGAGGGAATCCCCTGGCCTGCGGGTGCCGATTCTCCGCAGCTACTTGGCCTGGTGATCGAGGATGGCACGGAGTCTGGTGAGGGAGATTGCCTCGACGCGGTGGCCATCGCGTCCTACCACCGTCGTCGCCATGGTCAGCGCGTTGAGAATGGCTTCTTCCGTGGCTTCGACTGTCGCCGTGATCAATGGGTTCAGATGAGTGTCGGCGAGATGCATCTGCTGAAAAATCGGCTCTTTCGGGTAATGCGGAATAATGTTCGCGGTGGAGAAAGCCAGCATGAAATCTCCGCTGCCGTGGCGCGCGGTGGAGCCTGTGCGCGCCAATCCCAGCGCGGCTCGTTTCGCCAGCCGCGTGAGCTGGCGACCGTCGAGCGGAGCATCGGTAGCAATGATGACGATGATCGAGCCTTCGCTTTGCGCAGGTGAAAGGGCCTGTGCAACGGGAGGCACAGTTTCATAGAGCCGACCGACCGGGACTCCGCCCACGACGAGTTCAGGCCGTCGCCCATGGTTCGCATTGACGAGCACGCCAATCGTATAACCCCCTTCAGTCTCTGGTAATCGCCGTGACGAGGTCCCGATGCCCCCCTTGAACCCATAGGACACCATCCCCGTTCCAGCACCGACGGATCCTTCCTCTACGACTCCGGAAGAGGCGCCATTGAGCGCGCTCACCACATCCGCTTCCGAGACATGCCGTCCTTGAATGTCATTGAGCCTCCCATCGTCGCATTCGGCGACCACTGGTGTCAGGGTATCGT
>VBOM01000410.1 GCA_005877535.1 Nitrospirota bacterium
CTCAATAAGTATGTCGGTGAGTCCGAACGTCAAGTCCGCGAAGTCTTCAAGAAAGCGAAAGAGCGGGCGGCGGACGGTAATCCCGTCATCGTGTTCTTCGACGAGATGGATGCGCTCTTCAGGACGCGAGGCAGCGGGATCTCCTCCGATATCGAATCGACGATCGTCCCGCAGTTTCTTTCGGAAATCGACGGCATGGAACGGCTCCGCAATGTGATTGTGATCGGAGCCAGTAACCGCCAGGATCTTATAGATCCGGCTGTTCTCCGCGCCGGACGGCTGGATGTGAAGGTCAAGGTGGGTCGTCCCGATGCGGTGGCGGCCAAGGATATTTTCTCGAAGTATCTGAGCATCGACCTGCCGTTTGCCGAGGAAGATTTGAAACGCCATGGCGGAGACACCAAGGCCTTAGTCGAGCAGATGACCGATCTCACGGTCGGGGCTATGTATGCTTCCTCGGAAGAGAATAAGTTCATCGAGGTCACTTACGCAAACGGTGAAAAAGAAGTGCTCTACTTCAAGGATTTCGCGAGCGGTGCGTTGATTGAAGGCATCGTGTCGCGCGCGAAGAAGTTTGCCGTCAAGCGGGCGATCGCGGAGGAAGGCCGTGGTCTTCGCTCCGAAGATTTGATCCGCGCTATTCGAGAGGAGTTTAAGGAGCACGAGGACTTGCCCAATACCACCAATCCTGACGATTGGGCGAAGATCTCAGGGAAAAAAGGTGAAAAGATCGTGCATCTTCGGACAATCAGCGGAGGCCCGGGCGAATCGCGCCAGATCGAAACCGTTACGACAGGTCACTATCTCTAACAGGCTGCTGGAAAACTCTGTGGGTAGGCCAGGACGTCACAGGTTTGCACGTGTGGCATAAGAGGAGTAGTCCACGCAGGATGCTCAAAAAGGCCTTCCAGCAAGGCCGCAGCAAGCGAAGAGGCGGAGGCTACGCTTCGGTACCTTGAGCCTCTGAGCGAAGCGAGACCGCCGCTGGCGGACTTTTTCAGCATCCTGCTAAGACGTCGTACCTATGCAGGAATCTACCGGATTGACGACTCCCCGCGTACTGGGAACAGAAACAGAATTCGGCATCGCATCACGCGATCCTGCCGCCGCAGACCCCGTCTCCAATTCCATTTCCGTCATCGGGCACTATCCAGGTTTGCCGGCTCCTCTGGCCGTCTGGGACTATGAAAATGAGAACCCGCTGCTCGATGCGCGTGGCTTCGAGGTCGAGGGGGAGCGGGAGCGGCCCAACCCCGAGTACAATCGTCAGCTGAATAAGGTGCTGGCTAATGGGGGGCGCCTCTACGTCGACGGCGCCCATCCGGAGTATTCCACGCCTGAGTGTACCAACCCGCGAGAAATCGTGGCTTTCGAACGAGCCGGTGAACGAATCCTTGCCCAGTGCCTCGAACAGATGGCGCGAACTACCGGACGAGATCATTGCGTAGTGTACAAGAACAACTCGGACGGCAAAGGAAACAGCTACGGCTATCACGAAAGCTATCTCATGTCCCGCACGGTTCCCTTCGAGCGCATTGTGAAGGTCTTGGCGCCGTTTTTTGTGACGCGACAAATTTTCGCAGGGGCAGGAAAGGTCGGTGCAGAGAATCAAACCAATCCGACGGACTACCAGATCTCGCAGCGTGCGGATTTCTTCGAGTGCCTCGTCGATCTCAATACGATGGTGAGGCGCCCCATCGTCAATTCACGCGATGAACCGCATGCGGAGTATAGCAGGTACCGGCGATTGCACGTCATTGTCGGAGATGCCAATATGGCGGAACTGCCGACCTACCTCAAGGTCGGCACGTTAGCCATTGTCCTGGACCTTCTCGACGCCGGGGCAGATCTGCCGCAGTTCGAGTTGGACGATCCGGTCCGAAGCATCAAGCAGGTTTCCCGCGACCTGGGCATGAAGGAGACGCTCAAACTGACAGGGGGGCGCTCGACGACGGCAGTGGCGATTCAACGAGCCTTTTTGAAGGCAGCCATGGGATACTATGCTTGCCGGGACCTCTCTCAAGTCACGAAAGATATTCTTGTCCGCTGGGAGGACGTGCTGGATAAGTTGGAGCAAGATCCTCGGCTCCTGGCGCGTGAGTTGGATTGGGTGGCGAAGCGCCAGATGATGGAATCCTATATGGAGCGAAAGGGCTGTGGGTGGGACGATCCTCGCGTACGGCTGATGGATCTGCAGTATCACGACGTCCGTCCTGACAAGGGCCTCTACTTTACACTCGAACGCAGCCATCTGATCGAGCGAATCGTGCAGGATGTCGAAATCGCGCGAGCGGAGTTCACCCCGCCTTCTGGCACACGCGCTTATTTCCGTGGACGATGTGTCAGCAAGTTTGCGAAGGCGATCTACGGAGTCAGTTGGACATCGGTTCTCTTCGATGTCGGTAACAACCAGGTCAAAAGAGTGCCCTTAATGGACCCGCTCCGAGGCACCGCCTCGCTGACGAGCGATCTCCTCGATCAGGTCGAAACCGTTGACGCATTGCTGGCGAAGCTTCAGGGCTCATGAACAAGCCCCC
>VBOM01000411.1 GCA_005877535.1 Nitrospirota bacterium
TGTGTGAAAACGTCGCCACCCAGCTGGAAAAACGAGTGGCGTTCCGTCGGGCCATGAAACGAAGTGTGCAGTCTGCGCTTCGTCTTGGAGCCCAGGGTATCAAGATTATGGTCGGGGGCCGTCTTGGCGGGGCGGAGATCGCGCGCTCAGAGTGGTACCGCGAAGGCCGTGTGCCTCTCCATACGCTCCGGGCGGACATCGACTACGGGTTTGCCGAAGCCCACACGACGATGGGGCAGATCGGGATCAAAACCTGGATCTATAAAGGGGAAGTCCTTCCGTTGCAGCCCCTCACCAAAGAATCAGCATTTGACCGCAGACTTGGATAATTGGAGAGGGTATCGTGTTAGCACCAAAGAAAGTTAAGTTCCGTAAAATGATGAAGGGGCGTATGACCGGTAAGGCCTATCGTGGCAGTCAGATTACCCTCGGAGAGTTTGGGCTAAAGGCGCTTGAGCCTGGCTGGATCACCAGCCGACAGATTGAGGCGGCGCGCATCGCGATCACTCGGTGTGTGAAGCGTGGTGGCCAGGTTTGGACGAGAATTTTCCCCGATAAACCGATTACCAAGAAGCCGGCTGAGACTCGAATGGGTAAAGGGAAGGGTAACCCAGAGTACTGGGTTGCCGTCGTCAAGCCTGGCCGCATTCTTTATGAGATGGATGGCGTAACACCGGATGTTGCCAAAGAAGCGTTTCGCTTGGCTTCGCACAAGTTGCCCATCGCCACGAGGTGCGTCATTCGCGGCGAGTTTTAGGAGCGATCGAACCGGACGCATGGCAGGGAGCGCATCCATGGATCTAAAAGAATTACGGCAATTAACGGCACCGGAGTTGGCTGAGAAGTCGCAGCAGCTTACACAGGAGCTCTTCAATCTTCGTTTTCAGATGGGAACCGGACGATTGGAAAACCCGATGCAGCTTCGAAAGACGAAGCGATCCATTGCCAGGGTGAAGACGATTCAGCGTGAGTTCGCGCAGGCCGATGCAATTTCTACCACGGGGAAAGGGGCCTGAGGATGGGAGAGTCAGCAAACAAGCGCCGTGAATGGGTCGGGCGTGTGGTGAGTAATAAGATGAACAAGACCGTGGTCGTCGAGATTGAGCGCTCGGTTATTCACACGCTCTATCGGAAGGTACTTCGGCGAGTGACGAAATTCAAGGCTCACGATGAGGACAACGCCTGCAAGATCGGTGACCGTGTGCGCATGGTCGAGACGAGACCTATTAGTAAAGATAAGCATATGCGGGTGGTCGAGGTCGTGGAAAAAGGACGGGGTGAATAGGTCGAGATCGTGCGAAGGGTAGAGGAAACACCTGGACTATGATTCAAAGCTATACATACATGGACGTGGCCGATAACTCTGGTGCCAAGCAGGCCATGTGTTTTCATGTCCTTGGTGGAACCAGGCGTCGGTATGCCTCTCTCGGGGACATTGTCGTCGTAGCTGTGAAAGAGGCCATTCCTGCCGCAACGGTAAAAAAGGGCGATGTGAGCCGTGCTGTGGTCGTGAGGACGACCAAAGAAGTGCGTCGCGAGGATGGTTCCTACATCAAGTTTGATCGGAATGCCTGCGTACTGATCAATAAGGATGGTGATCCCATTGGGACTCGTATCTTTGGGCCGATCGCGCGTGAGCTGCGGTGGAAGAAGTTCATGAAGATTATTTCCCTAGCTCCGGAAGTGCTTTAGCGAGAGTGGAGACGGCGGGATGAATAAGCAGGCGTTGAAGAAGAATCGGATTCGTAAGGGTGATGTAGTGATCGTGATCGCTGGGCGTGATCGCGGCAAGTCCGGGAAAGTGCTTTCGGTTGATCCAGGATTGGGAAAGGTGGTGGTCGAAAAGCTGAATATGATCAAGCGCCACACCAAGCCTAATCAGAAAGTCAAACAAGGTGGCATTCTCGAACGGGAAGCGCCCTTCGCGGTTTCAAATGTGATGTATCTGTGTCCTGTGACGCAGAAGCCGACCCGGCTGGGGGTGCGTACGCTCGATGATGGCCGGCGGGTCCGGTTCAGCAAAAAATCGAACGACTCAGTCGAGTAGGAGTGGGGACTCCAGATGGCGAAGGTTGAATCAGGAAAAAGCAGTAAGACATCGGAGCGGCGGCCACCCAAGAAAAAAGAAGGGTCGTCGGCACCGCAAGCGATGGACCAGGGCAGTGAAGAGTCCAAGTTCAATCCACGGATGCGTGAGGCCTACTTGCAGAAGGTTGTGCCAGCACTCATGAAAGAATTCGGCTACAAGAATGTCATGCAAGTCCCGAAGCTTGAGCGGATTGTGCTGAACGTGGGGATGGGGGAAGCCATTCAGAACGTGAAGCTGTTGGAGAGCGCCGCTGGAGAATTGGGCGCGATTACGGGACAAAAGCCTCTGATTACAAAGGCAAAAAAAGCCATCGCCTCCTTCAAGCTGCGCCAAGGGATGCCGATCGGCACAAAGGTAACGTTGCGTAGTCGCAGGATGTGGGAGTTCTTCGATCGTCTCGTGACATTGTCGTTGCCACGGATTCGAGACTTCCGAGGTGTCTCGCCCAAGTCCTTCGATGGCCGCGGCAATTACACGCTTGGA
>VBOM01000399.1 GCA_005877535.1 Nitrospirota bacterium
TGAGCGCGCTGGTTACTTCAATCACTGTCGAGCCACGACCCTCTGTCGACAACACCAGCTTTGTTGCAGCCATGCGGTATTGTTCGGCAGCGATCGAGTGGGGCTGCCACTTCGCCACAAGATTGCGCTGTGACGCGTGCATCCCCCCATTGTGTGCCAAAGAAATCCCCACATCGGCACGTAGGAGAGGATTCTTTGCTTGATGACTTAATTGATTGTATCTGTAATGAAAATTTGGGATAGCTGCCAACACTCGTATCCCCGGCAACATTTCCACTTCCTCTCGTCGTTTAAACGTCGGATTCACTCGATCAAGTCCTATCGCCAGGCCTAGTCCCAGTCCACATCCTCCCAACAAGCCCAACGCCATAATAAGTAGGCGATTCGGCTTATCGAGCGTCTGAGGAAGATTGGCCGGGTCCAACACCCGAAACTGCTCACCCTTTTGGCGTTTCTCTAGGTTCTCTGCTACATGGGCGTTCAGCCGTTTATCCAGTAATGCCTGGTAATTCTTTTGCATATTCTCGTAATCACGCATGAGGATCATCACGTCCTGCTCGCGCGATGGCGTCTGTTCTACCCGTTGCTCAAATTCCCTGATATGTTCCGCGAGCCTTAGGCGGCGGTCCTTTACCGAAGACACTTCAACGCGTAGCTCATTCCGCTGCTTCATCAGTTCTCTCAAGTAGGGATCGAATGTCTTACCTTGATCCCCATCCTTTTCTTTAGGGAGATCCCCATATTTCACAGCAAGCTGTTTCTTCACACTCTTGATTTCCTGCTTCGTCTCCACAATATCCGGGTAGGTTTCCTTGTACTCTGCTGCTAACAGGGTCGTAAGGTTTCGTTCCAACTCTCGGAGTCTTCCGACAAGAGGGTCCATGCCGGTATGACTGGTAGCTGTCGTGCCGGACGTGTCGGATGTGGTTCCACCCGCCTCATATTCCTTGATGAATTTCTCCGCCAAACTCACCTTATCAGTTAGGCTATGTATCAGTTCATCTGTTGCATTGAGATCTGATTGCAACCGATCAAGCGCTCTCAGGTTTGACTCCAGTTGCTCAGGCAAAAGCCCAATATGTTTAGACTTGTATTGACTGATCGCTTGCTCTTGAGCTTCCAAGGCTTTCTGCGCGTCATGTAATTCTCGTTCTAGAAAATCAGACACGCCCGTCACAAGTTGCTCGCGCACCTTCAGATTTTCTTCGATGAACAGCGAGGCGAGCTTCGCTGTGACCTGCATGGCCGTCATTGGGTTTTCGTGCGAGAATGAAATTGTAATGGTTTCAACGCTTTTCCCCCTGACACCAACAGTTCCAACTGTCTCCACCTTGATTGCTTTTCGCATTCCTTCAATCGTAGATTCGAGGCCCGCCCGCTCTACTTGCCCCTCGTAGAGCTTAAACTCTTCTATGGTCTGGCTCAGCAACGTTCGGCTCATGACCTGCTGTTGGATCATCGTCAGTCGTTCCTCGATACTCGCCCCTCCAATGCCTTTCACATAGTCGTCAGGAATTTTCTGATTTTCGATGAGAATCATGGTGCTGGAGCGATAACTTTTGGGCAGCACCAGGCACAAGACACCTGCCACCACGATGCCGGCCAGGATCGAACAAATGACCAACCATTTCCTCCGGACAATCATTGCCCAATACACTTGAA
>VBOM01000132.1 GCA_005877535.1 Nitrospirota bacterium
ATTTCCTGTTTAGCAAACGGCGTCCGTTCCGCAGTGCCCTGGACTTCGACATAGCGCCCTTGTCCGGTCATGACCACATTCATGTCGACATCGGCCATTGAGTCTTCTGTATAGGCTAGGTCAACGAGGATTTCGCCCCCCACTTTTCCTACACTAATGGCAGCAAGGTAGTCCGTCAAGGGACGTTTCTTAATCAGGCCCCTCTTCTTGAGGACCGTAAACGCGTCGGCCAGGGCGATGAATGCTCCTGTAATAGAAGCGGTTCTGGTCCCTCCGTCGGCCTGGATGACGTCGCAGTCAAGCCAGATCGACCGTTCTCCCATCTGGCCCATGTCAGTCACCGCACGGAGGGCCCGCCCTACAAGACGTTGAATCTCCAACGTCCTACCACCCTGTTTCCCTTTGACCGCTTCACGCGGGGATCGCTCGTGGGTCGAGCGGGGGAGCATCGAATACTCTGCCGTCACCCATCCTTGCCCTTTTCCCTTCAGAAAGGGAGGCACCTTCTCCTCGATCGAGGCCGTACATATCACTTTGGTGTCGCCCATTTCGATCAGGACAGACCCTTCGGCATGCTTGATGAAGTTCCGCGTTACCTTCACGGGACGAAGCTGATCTTTTAGTCGCCCATCGGCACGCAATAATCCCGCTGCTCTACTCATTGCTGGCTCCTGTTCATGATGCCGCGCATTATAGTGAAGGCCCTGCGAAAGCGCAATGAAACTGGCCTAGCGGCATAACTCACGAAGGATTCCATTGCAACCTCGATACGTCGCTGCGACAGGCCTGATGGCGGGCGAGCTCGCGGCTCGGTCGGTCAACAGACTGTTTCTTGTATGTCTCTCTCTCCCGGCTTCACGCCCCCGTCGCGCGTGCCGTCTCGGCAGTTTCGTCATGAGCCCTCGTGAATAATGCTGGCTGGTGTCCCAATCAGCGAGTGGAGCCAGAGGGGAAAAGTGGGGGCCACCGATTATTTCTGCCGGTCGAATTGTACAAAAGTACGCGGCGTAAACGGCTAAATCTGTACAGGTGTGTGCTCACTCCAAATGCAGGACCTACTTGGACCTCGAGCAACGATGCAACCGTTCTCCTAAAAATACTGTTGCAGCGCGGCATCCCACTGCATCTCGCCTAAGATAACGTTATCTGGTGGAAGGCCTACGCCGTGCGGCTTTTCACAATATACTGGCACAAAAGGTGCAGCTCATCTTACATTCTGCTGAGACTTCTGAACGTCCGACACAGACGAGTATTCACTAAGCTTGAACAGTTCTCGTCTTCAAATACAGTAGACACAACAAATCATGACGTTGCTTCTTGACCGATCGACCCCTCACGACCTCCTTGAACTCAAACGAATACTGATCATCGACGACGAAGAACCGATCCGTCGGCTGCTGGGATACATGCTTCAAAGCCATGGGTATGAGACGGTCCTCGCCTCCGATGCGCGTGAGGCACGGACACGGCTAGAGGTACAACCCTTTGCGTTGATGTTGTGCGATGTAAATATGCCCGGTGAGTCGGGCATGGATCTAGTCCGCGATATCTTGAGTCAGCATCCTCACACCGCCGTCATCATGGTGACCGGTCTCGACAGCTCGGTGCTGGCCAACGCCGCGCTGGACATGGGTGCCTTTGGATACATCGTCAAGCCGTTCGAGTCGAATGAAGTCATGATCGATGTAGCCAATGCGCTCCGCCGTCGACGGCTTGAAATTGAAAATCGCCTGCATCGGGAGAACCTGGAAGATGTCGTCAAAACCAGGACGATGGCTCTCCAGCAAGCGCTCGAGTGGCTCGAGCGAAGCGAAAAGGAACTGCGTCTCTCACGAGAGGAAACAATTCAGCGACTCGCCATCGCAGCCGAATACCGGGACAGCGCCACGGCACAGCATATTCACCGCATGAGCCACTACTGTGAATTGCTCGCGAGAAAGTATGGACTATCCTCCGAACGGTGTGACTTGATCCGTACCGCCAGTCCGATGCACGACATCGGAAAAATCGGCACGCCGGATCATGTCCTCCTCAAGCCCGGCAAGTTCACGCCGGAAGAATTCAACGTCATTTCTCAACATGCGGAAATCGGTTATCGTATCCTCAGCGGATCGGATGCGGCCACAGAACGGGTCTACAAGCCCGCCTTCCCTCTCGATCACGCCGTTGAGCTCATGACCAAACATCGGGGGGAGCATTTCGATCCTGAACTCCTTGACGTCTTCTTTGCCTCGATAAACGACATCAAGCTCATCCATGACCAGTATGCCGACCAACCTCCGCGAAAAATGATTCGCGAGTCTTAGAAACCCTTCGACCTTTACTGCTCTATTGCGGCAAACGATAGTCTGGCCGATACTTTGTTCTAGGCTCCGAAACATCCTGACCGTCGTCCAGCGAATACACCTCCGGTTTTTTAGGGCTTGCGGCCGCGCATCTATCTGCGCATCGTGCGTGACGAATGGCAATGTCGGACAGGCCCCTCGTATCCTTTTCGTCATTTCGTTGACCGGTGTTCCACCCGCCGATATACTTTCTTCATCTCGTCAGGTACAGCCCCATACACAGATTCCCAGACCCTGTACCAGCCATATTTCACTCTCGTGAAAGGATTGCCGATCATGGCAAAGAAGACAACGGCGGCCCGCAAACAGGGGGCGACACGCAATTGGATCGCCTATCTGTGTGAATCCTTGGTCACGTCTGGAATCATGCCGACCTGGGAAGCTGCAACCTATCTGACCGAGAACCTGTTCGGAGAAAAACCAAATCCCCGTCTCTTAAGTACAACCAACGCGTACGAGGTGACGTCTCAATTTCTTCACCGGCTGTACCATCCCCTCGTTGAGGCGGCCTCTCGCGACATTACCTTGCCGGATGGCTCCATGCTGCACGTATTTACGGATATCAGCCTCACAGGCAAATCTGCCGTCCTCGTCGTCTACGTATCCGGCAATAATCATCCGCACCAGTTGCTGATGCTGGACGCAGCCAAAGCCTGGGAACTGGTCTTTTCTGATTCAGAGGACATGAATCGCTGGGCGGAAGAACGGTATCGGTTGGTGAAGTCGGCGCTGACCGCGGCAATTGGGAAACCAGTTCGACATACCGTATTGGCAGAAGTATCCTAGCGGGCCTTGTTGTCGAGACGCTCTCTCTTTCTGTATGTCTGTCTCTTACCCTCCAGTGGGTTCATAGTTCAGGTTCGGGCCCAACCATCGCTCCAGCGCTGAAAGGGGCATCCCCTTTCGCATTTGATAGTCGAGCACCTGGTCTTTTCCGATTTTCCCCACTGCAAAATACTTGGCCTCCGGATGGGCGAAATAGAATCCGCTCACTGCCGCAGCCGGCCACATCGCAAAGCTTTCAGTCAGGGTGATTCCTGTATGCTGTTCTACGGACAAGAGATCGAACAGCAACCGCTTCTCCGTGTGGTCAGGACAAGCCGGATACCCTGGCGCGGGGCGGATGCCGCGGTACTTTTCACGGATCAAGTCTTCGGTAGCAAACGCTTCACCCTTACCATAGCCCCAGGCTTCGCGCGCTTGCTTATGGAGATACTCGGCAAAGGCTTCTGCTAAACGATCGGCCAAGGCTTTGGCCATAATAGAATTGTAGTCGTCGTGGTCTCGCTCGAACTCTCGACATAACACATCCACCCCTATTCCTGTCGTCACGGCAAAGGCTCCGAGATAGTCCGCGCGACCGAACTCTTTCGGTGCGACAAAATCCGCCAGTGCAAAACTGCACTGCCCTTGTGGCTTCTCCGATTGCTGACGCAAGGTATGGAACGTCGTCACGACCGCCGTGCGGCGGTCATCGGTGTAGATCTCAATATCGTCGCCCATGCTGTTGGCAGGGAAAAATCCATACACCCCATTAGCGGTGAATAGCCGTTGTTCCACAATCTTGCGTAGCAAGTCCAACGCATCATCGTATAACTCCTTGGCCTTCGAGCCCACGACAGGATCTTCCAGAATGGTCGGGTAGCGCCCACGTAATTCCCACGTGTGAAAGAACGGCGACCAATCGATATAGGGAACCAGCTGATCCAATGGCTGTTGTGGCAGCACCTTCGCCCCAGTGAAAGCAGGTACGGGTATGTTGACCTCAGCCCAATTGGTTTGGAATCGATTCGCTCGCGCCTGTGCCAGAGTCCAGAGGGATTTGGCTCCCCGGTCCTGATGGGTTTGGCGTATCTGATCATAGTCGGCCCGAACCTTCTTGGCGAAGTCAGATCTCAAGTCGCCATTCACCAGACTCCCGACGACGCCCACCGCTCTGGAAGCGTCCAGCACATGTACCACTGAGTGGCTGTAGGCTGGGGCGATCTTGACGGCCGTATGGGCTTTGCTCGTGGTGGCCCCGCCGATCAGTAACGGCAGGTCAAAACCCTCGCGCGTCAGCTCGCGTGCCACGTGTGCCATTTCATCGAGCGATGGGGTAATCAGTCCGCTCAGTCCTATGATCGCTACCCCGTGTTCGCGTGCAGCCGCCAAAATCTGTTCACAGGGGACCATCACCCCAAGATCGATCACCTCATAGTTATTACACCCCAGAACAACCCCGACAATGTTCTTCCCGATGTCATGCACGTCGCCCTTGACCGTGGCGAGAAGGATCTTGCCGTTCGAGCTCGACGCACCTGATTTCTGCTTTTCGGCCTCCATGAACGGCATGAGGTAGGCCACGGCCTTCTTCATGACCCTGGCGCTCTTGACCACTTGAGGCAAAAACATCTTGCCGGACCCGAAGAGATCCCCCACGATGTTCATCCCGGCCATCAGCGGCCCCTCGATCACATGCAGCGGCTTGGCATACCGCTGTCGAGCTTCCTCGATGTCCTGCTCAATATAGTCGGTTACGCCTTTCACCAGTGCATGGGAAAGACGCTCCTCGACCGTGCCGCCTCGCCACTCATCGTCTTTCACCGCCGCTTTGCCCTGTTGCTTGACGGTCTCGGCAAACGTCACCAACCGCTCTGTCGCATCCGGCCGGCGGTTCAGTAGCACGTCTTCGACCAGTTCCAGAAGATCTTTGGGAATCTCCTCGTATACTGCCAACTGCCCGGCGTTCACAATTCCCATGTCCAGCCCGGCCTTGATGGCGTGATACAGGAATGCCGAATGCATCGCCTCGCGCACGCGGTTGTTGCCGCGAAATGAGAAAGAAATGTTGCTGACGCCGCCGCTGACTTTCGCCAATGGAAGATGCTGTTTGATCCAACGCGTGGCTTCAAGGAAGTTCACCGCGTAATTATTGTGTTCCTCGATGCCGGTCGCCACCGTAAGGATGTTCGGATCGAAGATGATATCCTGGGCTGGGAAGCCGATGCGCTCCGTGAGGAGGCGATAGGCCCGTTCGCAGACCTCGATCTTGCGCTCATACGTGTCAGCCTGGCCGCGTTCATCGAAAGCCATCACCACCACAGCAGCCCCATAGCGATGAACCAATTTGGCCTGCTGGAGAAACTTGCCTTCCCCTTCTTTGAGGCTGATGCTATTGACGACTGGCTTCCCCTGGATGTCCTTCAGACCCGTCTCTATAATGTCCCACTTCGAACTATCCACCATGATGGGAACGCGAGAGATATCTGGTTCCGACGCCACCAATCGCAGGAACTTTTCCATAGCAGCCTGGGAGTCGAGCATGCCTTCGTCCATATTGATGTCGATGATCTGGGCTCCCCCCTCGACCTGTTGTCGCGCCACCGACAGCGCGGCTTCATAATCGCCTTCCAAAATCAGTTTTGAAAAAGCCGGCGAACCCGTGACGTTGGTCCGTTCACCGATATTCACGAAGTTCGACTCTGTCCGAATCGTGACCGCTTCCAGCCCGCTCAACCTGGTGTTCGGTTCGATGGACGGCGGGACCCGAGGAGGAAGACCTCGCACGGCTTCGGCAATCAGCTTGATGTGTCCTGGTGTCGTCCCACAACAGCCACCGACGATATTCAGCCAGCCATTCTGTGCCCATTCTTTCAATTGGGGCGCCAGGCTATCGGGTGTCTCCGGAAATCCCGTCGGCAGCAAGGGATTAGGCAGTCCGGCATTCGGATGGCAGCTCACAAAGATCGGAGCTAGGCGCGAGAGTTCTTCAATCAACGGGCGCATTTCTTTGGGGCCTAAGGCGCAGTTGATGCCGACGCTCAGCAAGGGCACATGCGAAATAGAATTCCAAAAGGCTTCGATCGTTTGGCCCGTGACTCCGCGATTACTGCCAGCCTGAATAAACGTCACCGAGGCCATAAGGGGGAGCCTGATGTGGCGATCGTCGAAAAACTTATCAATAGCAAAGAACGCGGCTTTCGCATTGAGCGTATCGAAGATGGTCTCGACCAACAAGAGATCGACTCCGCCATCGACCAAGCCACGGACCTGCTCGTAGTAGACCCTCACCAGTTCGTCATAGGTAGTGCCGCGGGCCGCCGAATTGTTGACATCGGTCGAAATTGACGACGTCTTCGTCGTGGGTCCAATCGCCCCTGCCACAAAGCACGACCGACCAGGCTCTGCGATCTTGACCTCTTCCGCCGCACGACTGGCACATTCCGCCCCGGCTCTCGCGAGCTCGTAGGCCAGTGATTCCATGCCGTAGTCGGCTAAGGATATGGCTTGCGAGTTAAACGTATTCGTCTCCACGATGTCGGCGCCGGCCTCGAAGTATTGGCGATGGATCCCCTCGATAATGGCGGGCTGCGTGAGGTTCAGCAGATCGTTGTGTCCCTTTTGACTCTTCTTCCAATCTTTAAACCGCTCGCCACGAAACGCGGCTTCGTCCAGCTTCTGCTGCTGGATCATGGTCCCCATGGCCCCATCCAGCACCAGAATGCGTTGTTGCAGTAGGGCCTCTAACGATGCACTCATACGACCTGTCTCCGCGATCGAATCCGTCGTGATTGTGAAACGTGACTGTGAAAGAAGTCCGGCCATCATAACCGACAGGTTCTTACGCCAGCAAGCAATCCCGATCGTCTCGCCTTGACAGGAGGGGAAGCCACCGATACGATGCCGGGACCAGCTGGAGAGAAACTGTGCTCCTGCGTCTTTCCATCCATACCATCTTCTCGTCTCTGCTGCTAATATCGATTACGGGCATCTGGCTCCAAACTCCTGCAGTCCTCGCAGCAGCGTATTTTGAAGATGGGTACCTCGGGCTGACACAAACCGAATTACATCAACAACTGGGGCTGCCGCAGGCGGTGCGCGATCGAAAGTCCGCACTGCGCGTCTTTACCTACTATGCCATCACCGATTGGGAGAAGTACTTTCGGAAGCTCGTTTCGCCGGAAAACGGCGAGGATGTCTATACCTATACACGTGATGGCATCGAGATCCGATACTCGTTCAGTTATACCGTTGATCCCAACGATCAAAACGAGGATCGAACGTTATTCGTTCGGCTCGTCGATATCGAATTCTCCCCTGCCGTCCCCCTCGCCCAGATCCCCACACTTGTCCCGGAATTTCACCCTTCAGAGGATCCCGCGTCCCCCTCATTCCGATCGAATATTTGGGTATTGTTGTTTAAGGGCGCCCCGTCACCACAGGCTCGTTTTATTGTGAAAGAGACGACCAGGGACAAACTGGAGTGGACCCTGGCCTACCAGCTCTTTTCGTTGCAAGGCCTACCCGACCCACTCACGACCAAGTCACTTATCGATCGAGTGGAAATCAGCACTCAAAGTGTCGACCTTGTGAAGCAACGGCAGCGGCATACCCATGACCCCATCCTGAATCCCTACTCGCGAGAATTCTCTCAGCATGCGCTCGCTCCTCAGCCGCCCACGGCCAAAAAGATACCTGTCCCCAAGTATGCGGAATAGCCGACTTTCATGATTGCTTTTGGAGATCTCTGAGGCGGGTTACGGAATCTGCTGGACACGATCTTGATGTTTTTTCTCGATCTGAGAGGCTTTGTTCTTCATCACATCCATCGGGCCATCATTCGACACGTACATCAAAATTGGCGTGGCAAGACCGACCATGATCAAACACCACAAAGCCAGAAGGCGGATGAATGGGCCTTTACTCAAGTTCATGGCGACGAGCAGGACTATCGCAGCAAGACCTGCATAGGTCAGAATCTCCGACTGTGAAGGAGAGAGCCCTGAGATGTTGGGGGCGGCTCCGGAAACCATGGTTCGAAGCTGGCTTCCAAAGTGCGACAAGCGCTCATTAATGGAGCCAACCGTTGAGGTACTCTGGGGAGCAGTCGATATCTGCTCGGTCGTTTTGACCCTTGCACGGTACCGTTCAGGAATCGTGTCGAAATTATCCGTGATTACGGGCATGCCTTGCTCATCAATATAGGAATATATCGTGGTCGCCAACGCTTCAGTTGAAGCCAGTGGCATGAAGAGGTATCCCCCGACAGCCAGCAGCCATACGGCAAGAATCCATCGCCTCAGGTTATGTCCCTCCTTCGATCCAGGAATCATCAGGCTCCTCTCTGAGCACCACGGAACTCGTACTCATCGAGTATAGCGCACCTCCTCCATCACGCTGATTAATAAAGGGAAATCGGCAACTCCGCTTGACTCTCTCCGATTCACATTGCTACGATACGCCGCATGATGCATCACACCACCACAGCTACCAATGAACCGATGAATGCCTGTCAAACCGATCTGGAAGAACCCACCCCCTTCATCCGCCGACGCCTGGTTCGGCTTATCATCTACGCCGGGCTTGGGGTTTTTGTTCTCCTGATGGTGATCTGGCCGCTCATCGCACAACTCAAAGATCCGGATTTTCAAAAACATATCGCGGAACATCGCGTTATGGTCGGCATGTCGAAAGAACAGGTGCTACAGGCCTGGGGAGGACCACAAACGATCAACACGACGTTCACCAAAGAAGGCATCCGTCGCGAGGAATGGATATTTGAAGATTGGGAGAGCGCCTCAGCGGTGAAACACCGCTATCTGTATTTTGAAGAAGGCAGCCTTATCGGCGGATGGTTCCAAGGCTCAGACGAACGGCTCCCCATTCAGTCTCCGTCGAACCCACACAGCCCAAAACCGCACAGCTAGAGTCCTGTCCGACATTGCTGTTCGTGACGAGGCGAAGGAGATGCGGCCAGATGCGAAGCCGCGGCCCCGGAAGAACCGGAGGGGAATCTGCTGGAATACTACGTTGAGGATTTTTTCGGGCCGAGAACAGCGCAGCAGATGGTTGCGAATTGAATCATTACCGCAGTCGAAGGGTGAATGTCGGACAGATTCGTACTGTGTGCCTACGGCTGCGACGAGACATCACGCACCGCCAACCGCAGTCGGCTGAGGAGCACTTCCGCACGGAGATGATCGCACTCGTCGACCATGACACTTGAGTTGAGAATTGGGAGTCCGGGATACAAACTACTCACATGTTCGTTCTGAACCATGTAGGCGATACCACTGCCCTCCAGCAGACTCGTAATCATTGCCAGCTCGCCCATGCTCTGCGGCTCAGTGAGACGGATCATCGGCATGCGACACACTCCACACTCAAACCGGTCTCGGGCAATTGCACCATCTCGTTTCGTTGCTTTTTCTCTGAATCCCTCTTACACTCTTCCACGGGCTAGGGGGTTTCGGTAATGTGAACACGGCGCTCTTTGCCAGGACCGCCCGAAACGGTCAACACACGTTTCCATTCTCGGATCTGATACACCGCCCAAGCAGGAGATTGGCCTTTGAAGTAGGCATCAGGGTCTTCCCCGCTGGCATTGAAATAGATCGGCTCCGTGAAGCCTTCCTCCAACACATAGTCGAGGAGACAGTCGGTCACAAAACCCGAACCTCGCAGTGATACTTCTGCGAGTATCGACAGAATGTCTTCTGGATTTTGTACCGTCACATGATTCATTGACACATCTCCGCGCCATCGGATTGTAACGAGCCACTCACCAGGAAGGCAACAGACATGACACGTCCCATGACGAAAAGCCGATTCCAAGAAGAACTCTTGCGTATAATGGACCGTAAGCATCATTGGGCCTGGCCGGCATTCACCGACGGAACGGTCACCATCGATCAACTCACACACCACTTTCAACAAGAATACGGCGTGTACGTACGTGACTTTCCTGTGTTCCTGGCGCACATTTACGGACGGAATCCCCCTGCCCCGGTCCGCCGGATGCTCGCCGATAATATTTACGAAGAAGACACCGGGGGGCTCTCTTTGGGAAAGTCACACCCGGAATTGTTCCTGACCATGATGGCAGGCCTTGGATTGCCGGCGCGTATTTTTGACAGGGTGCGCCTCTTACCGGCCAGTCGACGCTACCGTGCCTGGCTAGACCGTGTCGCGAATAACCGAGACTGGGTCATCGGAGCAGCGGCCTTGACTGTCTTCGTAGAAGGCAGCGTGAAGGATCGCGGGGAAATCGCCGACCCCTCCAAGCCCAAGACCGCCGAAGACATCGAAGCGATCGTCCAAACCCACCCACTAGTGAGATACCACGGCCTGCCCCTCGATTCCATGGATCTGATTCGCGCACACCAAATGGTCGAAGCCGGGCACCGCCACGATGCCTATGCCATGGTGGTGAACTACGCCACGACACATACCCAACAACAAGCCGTACTGAGCTGCCTCAACAACTGCCTGAGGCTCTGGCAGGCTTATCGCGATGCAGTCGCCAAAGCCTGTGGATTGAAAAAGACCTAAATTGCACCTTGGTGATCTATCTCTCATTTTTGTTTCTTATTCTGACCATCAGCCATCCGCCATTGGCCATTAGCTCCCTTCCTTCCGACGCCATGACGCTGGTTCCTGCCGGAGAATTCCTGATGGGCAATCCGGTCGGTGGCGATGGTCTTCCCGACGAACGGCCACAACGCCTCGTCTACACCGCACCATTCTGGATCG
>VBOM01000400.1 GCA_005877535.1 Nitrospirota bacterium
CGGCGGAAGGTGCCGCATGGTTCGTCATTCGGTTGTAGCCGGCTTCGAGGGAGATCAAGGTCGTCCATGCCTGTGATCGCTGGAGATCCCAGGTGAGTCTCCCTTTCCCGCCCACTAGTTCCGTATCAATCAGCCTATCGCTCGAACGTGTGCTGGCATAGTTGCCCATGGCACTGACTAGTAACTGTTGACTTTGCCTGTACTGCAAGACGACAGACGCCGAGGGCGAATTGATTCGAACGCCTAACCAATCCTGTACCTCTTCCCGATACCCCAGCGTCGGGGAAATAGTCAGGGTGTTCAAAGGGCGAAAAGCCACCGTGAGCATTTGCATCCTCACCGTGGTCTCCGTTCCGCTACGAAGGAGATCGCTCCCGATGATATAACTCGATGTGAGACAGGCATTCCACCCCATGCCGTTATAGGCAAGCGCGCTTTCCAGAGTGTGGTTGTGGTTCCGCTGGGGAGCGGTGCCGAGTGGTTCAAGCGCGCTACTCAGGGAATTGTGTGCGTAGGTCAGCGTGATGTCAGGCCAGGTTGGACGCTGCCATGCGAGACCAACTCGTCCATAAGTCTGTTCCAGCCGAGAGCGGGTGGAGTCTCCGGCCACATTGTTCCACTGTTCTCCGATCGCGCTCCGTAGCGTGATCCAGCCGGTCTTCCATTCTCCCCACACCTCACGCAGCGTCTGGTCCGGCCCATTCAAGAAAGCCTGCCCGGATGATCGGGACAGCATCCCGTAACGGATCGATCCTGCTGTGCCCGTCAGACCGAGTCGGACCATGCGTTGGGCTGCATCGCTACCTGTATCGCCGGGAATCCTGCTTTGAAGCCAGCTGGCTCCTCCCAGACTCCGGGCCACTTCCGTTTCTGTGACAAAGGTTCCGTTCAGCCATGTGGTCGAATACAGGAGGCCTTGCGTGCGAGGTTGATCGGTCTCCGGGGCGAGGTCGCGCAGGCGGGGCAAGGCCAGGGGTGGAACAAAGAAGGTGGGTGTGAGGCTAGTCTGGAAGAGGGGAGGGGCGGCCTGTTTCGAATCGGTTTGGGAGCCAGATCGGAGAATAATCCCGCCCAGCGTTGAGCATCGTAGTCTGAAACCGATTCGTCGCTTCCCCAGGCCGGAGGAGCAAGCAGAACCAGCAAAAGCACCAGTGGCAATTTCCAGAATGTATGCATCGTTCACATGACTGGAGTGGTCCTGATCAATATGAACCCTAGCACTCGATGATTAGATCCTAAGTCGTTGAAAAAGCACGTCCACTTTGCGAGATAAAGGGACATGTCATTGAGTGGCGTAGGATGAGTAAAAGGAGAAGAAGATAAAGGAAGCTAAGAAGATGGCATCGGCATACACGAACGGCGAATCGGAGGACGGCGAATTCCTGGCAGTCTATCTGGTGCGCGGGTCTGTCTTGTCTCTCTCGTTCGTCGAACCACACAAACGAGACAGACCAAACAGATCACAAATCCACCAGATCCCCGCCACGCGCCGCGAAATAGTGCCTGACGTTTTTCTTCCTGACAAGAGAGGTTTGTGACATCGTTGAATCATGTCGAAACTGACGATGGAGGGAGGATCGTTTCTTCTTGCGCTGGTGCTCATCTCATCTGCATCACCGTTTTCTCCGATTCAGTCCGATGTGCTCTAAGTCTCAATCGCTCGATTCAGCAGCGGATCGGAAACTGAAGAAGGGCTGACAGCCCTCGTTGTCGAAGATTTGCGTAAAGTCGGATATGTAGTTCAGCGGAATTCAGACCATATTATAATTGATCACTGAATAGGCGATGGTGGGTTCGTCTTTTCGAGGAGCTCTCTAATGCTCGTAGTGATCACCGAGACGATTGAGCAAGGTCATCGAACAGCGGCGTCCTTGGTCGGTCAGTCGATCAAGAATAATCCGACCTTGCGACTCGGGTTAGCTGCAGGCAATACACCAATTGGTTTCTATCAGAGTTTGGTAGGTCTGCACCGATCGACGCATCTTGATTTCTCGGGCGTGGAATTCTTCAGTCTTGATGAATTCCTTGGGCTACCCTCCAAGAGCTCGAAAAGTTATGAAGCCTTCTTTCATCAACATTTGTTCCGACAGGTCAATGCTGATCCTGCTCATATCCATCTGTTAAAGGGAGAGCCTCAAGGAGACATCGTCTCTTATTGTCACTCCTATGAGCGGCTGATTCATGATCGTGGCGGTATCGATGTTCAGCTGCTTGGCATTGGGATAAATGGCCATCTGGCATTCAATGAACCGATGTCGAGTTTCAGGTCTCGCACAAGGGTGTGCCTGCTGAGTACTGAGACAAGAGAAAAACTTTCCCGGACTTTCAATGAAACGGAGGTGCCTGAATGGGCTGTAAGTATGGGTCTCGGTACGATTGCTGAGGCTCGGACACTCTTGATGCTGGCATTCGGTAAAGAAAAGGCAAAGGCTATCGCCCAAGCTGTAGAAGGACCATTAACTGCGGCAATTCCCGCCTCTTCCA
>VBOM01000401.1 GCA_005877535.1 Nitrospirota bacterium
TGTAAGCGCGGATACACGCCTGTGACAGGCAGTCTCGCCGCTCAGCCCTTCGACATACTGCACGAGTATGCCTCAGTGCTTGACGTCTCCGAGTGCCCGTCTCGCTTCGCGTCTGCACGCTTACGCTACGGAACTTCATGAGTAATGCGGGCTCACAGAATGCTGAAAAAGTCCGTCAGCCTGGCTAGTTCACTCGGTCTATTCGGTCTGTCTGGTTTGTTTGATTCCATTAGACTAACCAGATGGACCAGACAACCCGGGCTTGGTAAAGACCTGCGGACCATGAACATTCTCTCGAGATGACATCATTGTTCGGCAGCCTGCGCGCTCATTCAGACCCCTTCCCCTTCGCCCCCGCGATGAGTTCCGCTGCTGTTTCACGAACTTTTTTCGTAATGGTCAGACCGCTCAACATTCGCGCGATTTCTTCTTCTCGCCCCATCCCCTTGAGAGTTCTTACCGACGTGGATGCCCGTTGACTCTCCAGCCCCTTTTCCACAAGCAGATGATGCTCCGCTTGAGACGCGACCTGAGGGAGATGGGTGATACAAAACACTTGATGGAATGTCCCGAGCTTGCGCAGTCTCCTTCCCATGGCTGCAGCGACCGCCCCGCCGACTCCCGTATCGATTTCGTCAAAAATCAAAACCGGAACCTGGTCCTTCTCGGCCAACACCGTCTTGAGCGCCAGCATGATACGCGAGAGTTCCCCTCCGGACGCCACCCGGCCCAGTGGTCTCGGCGGTTCACCCAGATTGCTTGAGAGAAGGAACTCCACTCGATCACGCCCAGCCTGTCCAAGCCCTTCAGTCGACTCATCGCTCACGACCGTGACCTGAAAGATCGCCTGCTCCATTTTCAACGCTGCCAGCTCCGCTCCCACCAGCGTCGTCATCCGCTTGGCCGCCTCAATCCGCTTCTTAGACAGCTGCTGTGCCAGTATGTGGAGACGGCGGGCCTCTTCCTCCAGCCGAGCGATCAACTCAGCAGTTCTCACTTCATGATTGTCAAATAACTGTAGTTCCTCCTGCACCCGTCTGCCAGTCGCTAATACCGCCTCAACCGACCCTCCATACTTTTTCTTCAACCGTTGGATCAGGTCGAGTCGGTCCTCCACGACAGCCTGTCGGTCAGGATCGGCTTCTAACTGTTGTGCATAGTCGCGCAGCCGCCCAGCAAGGTCTTTGAGTTGGATCGCCGAATCCATAGCAACCTGTTCACAATCACCCATCGTCGGATCGGTCTGGGCCAACTCTGCAAGGGTTCGCGAGATCCGCCCCAGCCTGGTGAGGACAGCTTGCTCATCCGCCTGCAACTCGGCATGAGCCTCGTGGACCAATTCCCTGAGCCGATGCGCATGGACCAGTCGCTGCCGCTCGCTACGGAGCCGCTCTTCTTCATCAAGCAGCAGCCCGCTTTGTTCAATCTCCTGGGCCTGGAATCGCAGCATGTCATCACGTCTGGCACGATCGACGGCGTCGCTCTGCAAGGCATCCAACTGCGTACGCAGTTCCTTCCACTCCCGGTAGGCCTGCTCATACCTCCCGCGTAGTTCATAGAGACGTCCGAACGCATCGAGGGCGTCTAATTGTTTGGCAGTAGCCAACAGCGATTGCTGCTCATGCTGGCCATGGATATCGACGAGGGTCCCACCAAGTTCTTCGAGCACACGCAGAGGGCACAGGCTGCCGTTGACGTACACCCGGTGGCGACCCGAGCGGGATAGCACGCGCCGAAGAATCAGCTCGGACTCGTTCTGAGCGATGATTTCGTGTAGCCGCAGGCGTTGTAGAAGTGGATGGGTGTCTGGGAGGTGGAAGGCGGCTTCGAGCTGGGCCTCGTCTTCTCCGGAACGGATCTGGTCGGTCAAGGCTCGCCCGCCGACCAACAATGCGATGGCATCAATGAGGAGAGATTTACCGGCCCCGGTCTCCCCGGTCAGGACTGTAAACCCGGACTGGAATTGAAGACTGAGCTGCTCAATGAGCGCAAAATTGACAATACGCAACTCGGCGAGCATCGCGGCAGGTGACTACAATCCTTAGGCTGAGCCGGCTGGTTGCGCCAGCAGCGAATCGATCATTTCCTTGAACTGCCGCTTCGGTCGCGCTCCAACGAGTTTCTCCACAACCTGCCCGTTCTTGAAAAACAGAATGGTCGGGATACTCATAACCTGATAGCGGCCTG
>VBOM01000402.1 GCA_005877535.1 Nitrospirota bacterium
TCTCAAGCAATCGGGGTGAACCGCCGAGACCACTGGGCCGGGTGGCGTCCGGAGGCGAACTCTCGCGTATCATGCTGGCGCTCAAGACGGTGTTGGCCGAGAAGGACCAGGTTCCGGTTTTGATATTTGACGAGATCGATACGGGAGTCGGCGGGGCAGTCGCTGCAGCCATGGGAAGGAGACTGCGCAAGCTCGGGACATTCCATCAAGTGTTTTGTATCACCCATCTTCCTCAGGTCGCGTCCCAAGCAGAGCATCATCTGCTTGTGGAAAAGGGGCTGGAGAGTCAACGGGCATCCACGTCGGTAAGAACTCTCAAGGGGATGGGGCGAGAAGAAGAAATCGCTCGAATGTTGAGCGGTCTGACCATTACGAAAAAAGTTCGTGAAACAGCAGCGGAACTCATCGCGGGGGCGAAGGGGAAGGGGTCTGAATGATCTGGTTTGTTTTGTTTATCTGGTTCATCTGGTTTATCTGATTATTCTGGTTTAACCAAATAAACAAGACAAACCAAACCAATTAACCCAGACAGGCCGGCGGGCTAGGAGTCGGATCGGTCTATCGGGGTGGTAGCTATCGCCATGGCAGGAAGGGATGCTTTACATTCCTGGACTACGTGCGCAAAGAGTTCGGTCAACTTCGCTTCGAAGTGGGTACCGACGTATGAAAGCATTTGTTGGCAGGCGTCATCAATCGAGAGGGGTGTCCGGCCAGGAAGTTCCGCGGTCAGATGGTCGAACGTTTGGGCCAGGCAGACAATGCGGGCTAGTTGAGGAATTCCTTCTCCCTGAAGTCCAAATGGATAGCCTGAGCCATCCCACCGTTCATGGTGATACGCAATAATCTGTCCCACCTCAGCCGGAAGTCCGAGCGGTAACACGAGTTTCGCACCTCGCTCCTGGTGGTGCCGATTGTCGACAGCCTCTCCGGTCACAGAGATTTCATCGTCGGCAAATTGATAGGGTTCAGGCCCGATCTTGCCGATGTCGTGGAGGAATGCCCCCAACGCCAACGATTTCTGTTCAGCGAGTGTCAGGTCGATACGGTTGGCCAAGAGCGTAGCGTAGAAACTGACTCGGCTGCAGTGGTTGAGCAACTGACGATCCTTGGCTTCAAGCAGGTCGGAGAATAGAGGGAGAAGGTCCTGTATGGATTCGGAGCCGGGGGCATCGTCTGACGTCGGGTTCCCGATCGCCTGGTAACCCGCGAGTAATTTTTTCCACGCCTGCGCGCTTTCGTTATCTGATCCCCAGAGGCTGGTCGATGTCCCAATGAAATGTCTGAGGAAATCGAGCCGTTGTTTCTTTTCGAGTGTCTGGTTGACCAGGGAAAGCAATTCCGTGACGTTGAAAGGTTTGAGCAGGTAGCCAGCGGCACCATGGCGTATCCCTTCCATAGCGGACTTTAAGCTCCCGTACCCAGTGATGATGATGACCTCAACACCGGCGTAGTGATGCTTGATGTCCTGAAGGAGATCTATGCCCTGGCGATCTGGAAGCTTCTGATCGAGTGTAATGAGGTCGATCGGCTGGGAGTTCAGCACGTCCATCGCTGCACTGGCTGATTCCGCTATCTGGATATTGAAAAATGGGCGGAGAATCACTCTCAGTGCGTCACGAGGTCCTGCCTCGTCGTCAATCACAAGCAAGGTCGGCTTATTCCTTATCGCTACCTGAGTCGCAGGTAAATTCATACGCGCCCTCTACCGTTAAATGCTGGCGTGTGAAGCAATTCTTGTTCCATATCAGTGAGTTAGAGCCCCTGTCTCAACAGAGTGTGGCTAGTGCATGCTAGAGACCCATATGTAGTTTCTTGAACGAAACAATACGTACATCAGCGAGGAAGTCCCTTACAAACTGTGCAAAAAAGACGCACTGAGGGAACCTGTCTGTGCTATTCCTGCACTACGCTCGGTGGTTCGGTGCTCACTTCTTGATCGGGTCGGCCGATTCCCAGCGTGTCCATGCGGTACTTGAGCATCCGCCGGCTGATTCCCAGCAGGTTGGCGGCATGGGTTTGGATGTAGTTAGTTCGTTTTAGGGCGTCTAAGATAATTTCTCGCTCAAATTCCATGACCGCTTTTTCGAGCGACAGTCTCCCGGCCAGAGTGTCGTCGCGGAGTGAAGAGGATCGGGTGTCATTCTTGAGAATAGGCGGAAGATGTTCAGGGGTAATGCTGTCCGATCCCTTGGACCAAATGAATGCCTGTTCAACGATGTTCTCCATCTCTCGCACATTGCCTGGCCAGGGATAGCGGGAGAGAAGATCGACGGCATCTTTGGAGAACTCTTGGAGCGGTCGATTTTCTTCTTCGATTCGTTTGGCCAGAAAATGTTTGGCGAGGAGGGGAATGTCGTCACCACGCTCCCGGAGCGGGGGCAAATACAGCGCAATGACGTTGATGCGGTAGTAGAGGTCTTCGCGGAATTGCCCCTTGCGAACTAGCTCTTCGAGATTTTGGTTCGTCGCCGTCACAATGCGCACATCCACCTTGATGGATTGCACCCCGCCGACTCTGGTGAATTCTCGTTCTTGCAAGACGCGCAGCAGCTTGGCTTGCGTCATGGCGCTGAGGTCGCCGATCTCGTCTAGGAAGAGCGTGCCGGTATGGGCGAGTTCAAACTGTCCGACTCGACGGGCCGTGGCATCCGTAAACGAACCTTTCTCATGGCCGAACAACTCACTCTCGATGAGCGTTTCAGGAAGGGCTGCGCAG
>VBOM01000403.1 GCA_005877535.1 Nitrospirota bacterium
GCTGAAGTCGCTCGCGAAATCTTGCCGGATCAGTTGCGTGAGTTAGGGGCAACCGTCGAGGTGATTCCTGTCTATCGGACGATCGCCCCCGCGGTGGACGTCGCGTCCTTGACGCAACAGCTTCACGATGGAAAGGTGGCTGCGGTGACATTCACGAGTTCCTCCACTGTCAGGAATTTCGTGGAAGTCTTTGGAGGGCAGGGCGCGGTGAGACCACTCGTTGCCCAGGTGGTCATTGCCTGCATCGGACCCATTACGGCCTGCACGGCTGAAGAGCATGGGTTGACGGTCACGGTTATGCCGGCTGAGAATACTGTGCCGGCACTGGCAGAAGCGATAGTAAGGTATTTCAAGGAAGGGGATCGAGTCGCCGCTTCTACGCGCGGTTAGGCCGAAGCAGACAATAGGGTTATGGAATGAATTAGCCAAGGGAGGGCATTGTATGGTTCCAGTCAAGTCGTTCATGGTTCCGAGGGAGAAGTTTATTACAATTGAGCGGGATACGGATGCACAGACGGCGGCACGGATCATGCGGGATCGCGGCATCGGCAGCCTGTTCGTGACGAACGGGAAGGAGATCGTCGGCATCCTCACGGATACGGATATGGTCCGGCGCGTGGTCGCGGCCGGAGCCGACACCCACAAGACGACGGCCGAACAGATTATGTCTGCCCCGATCTTGACGATCGAGGAGAATAAGACAGTGTTAGATGCCAACGATATGATGGCCCAAACGCATATCCGCCACCTCGGAGTAACTCATGATGGCAAACTGGTCGGTATGATTTCTGTGCGCGATCTCGTGGTGTTCTTGACGAATCTTCCGAGGAAGTGATCCGATGGCCTTCCCAATACAGCGGCTCCGCCGGCTGCGGCAGCATGAGGCATTTCGTCGTATGGTACGGGAGACGAGACTTGCTCCGTCCGACTTTATCTATCCGCTGTTCGTCGTCGAAGGGCGGGATCGGCGAGAGGAGATCACCTCGATGCCGGGCCAGTTCCGGCTCTCGGTCGATTTCTTGGTGAAAGAAGCTAGTGAGATTGCGGCCTTGGGGATTCCTGCCATCATCCTCTTTGGGATTCCCGACCGGAAAGATGAGCGGGGAAGTTCGGGGTTCGATCCGAATGGCATCGTGCAGCGGGCTGTCAAAGCGGTAAAGGACCAGGTTCCGGGACTGATGGTCGTGACCGACGTCTGCATCGACGAATACACTGATCACGGCCATTGTGGGATCGTCAAGCACGGTCGCATTCTCAACGATGAAACTTTGGAGTGTCTCCGTGCGATGGCCAGGACCCATGCCCAAGCCGGGGCCGACATGGTGGCGCCGTCCGATATGATGGATGGGCGGGTGGCGGCGATCCGGGCGGAACTGGATCAGGCTGGTTTCCCAGAGTTGCCGATCATGGCCTATGCCGCCAAATTTGCATCCTGCTTTTATGCACCGTTTCGGGATGCGGCGTTTTCGAGCCCTCAATTCGGCGATCGGCAGTCGTACCAGATGGATCCCGCCAACCGCCGGGAAGCGCTTCGGGAGATCTCCCTTGATGTCGAAGAAGGGGCTGACATCATCATGGTGAAACCGGCACTGCCGTATCTCGATATCATTGCCGCAGCCAGAGCGCAGATGCTGTTGCCGGTGGCGGCCTATCAAGTCAGCGGGGAGTACAGCATGATCAAAGCGGCCGCCAACGCCGGCTGGCTCGACGAATCGCGGGCCATGATGGAATCGTTGCTTTCGATTAAGCGGGCAGGCGCAGATCTTATTCTGACCTACTTTGCCAAAGACGCAGCGCGTCTCCTCCGCTGACGACCATGCTGAAAGTGACGCGTGGTCTGTACGGGGAGTGTCCACGTGCCTATCCGGTCGCCACAATTGGCAATTTCGACGGCCACCATCTGGGCCATCGAGCTCTGCTACAGACGGTGGTCGAGACCGCTCGGAAGGCACAGGGGACTGCGCTCGTGCTAACCTTCGAACCGCATCCGGTAAAAATCCTCGCACCCCGCGTCGATCTTCGCTATCTCACCAGTCCGGAGGAAAAGCTTGCTCACTTCGAAGCCGCGGGAATCGACGAAGTGGTCTTCCTGGACTTTACCCCTATCTTTGCGGCGATGAGCCCGGATCAATTTGCTGAAGACATCCTCCATCGCTCTCTCACCCTGTCTGAACTGTTCGTGGGCAATCACTTTGCGTTTGGGAAGGGCCGGGTAGGGCATATCGACGACCTCGTGCGTCTCGGCGAACAGTACGGCTTTCGCGTACATCCGGTGACTCCCGTGATGAGTGAGGGAGAGGTGGTGAGTTCAAGCAGGATTCGCCAGCTTATCCAGGCAGGGAATGTGGAGCGGGCCGCCACGTTGCTCGGACGTTTCTATGGGATTCGAGGTACTGTGGTGCACGGGAGGCAGCAAGGGCAGGCGATGGGCTGGCCTACGGCCAATCTGCGGGTTCCGGCTGATCGTGTTGTGCCGCCTGATGGAGTCTATGCCGCGCGGACTAGCCACGGTACTCAAACTTATGATGCGATCGCCTATGTTGGGACCAGGCCAACTTTTGGAGCG
>VBOM01000404.1 GCA_005877535.1 Nitrospirota bacterium
AGTGGACGACCGGTTCATTGGGCAATTTTTCGGCTGCTTCTTTGAGGAGGCTCATGGCGAGGAGATTGGCGTTCTTTTTATAATAGACCCATCCGAGTGTGTCGGCGATGTTAGAATCATTCGGTCGTTGCTCGCGCGCCGTCTGGGCGTGCGAAAGCGCTACGTCAAGGTTGCCTCCCTGTTCGAGAAGGATCCACGCCAGGTTATTCGCTGCCGGAGCGAACCGAGGATCGAGTTTCAGGATTGCCTCATAATGGGTCTGCGCCTTATCAAAATCTTTGCGACCTTGATGAATAATGCCCAACACCATATGGGCTTGTATGACCTTGGGATCCTTTGCGAGGACTGCTTCAAATTCCTTGGCGGCCTGATCCGTCTTGCCCGCTATGTGGTAGACCAGGCCTAGATTCATGTAGGCAGACAGGAGGGAATTGTCGAGTTCGAGCGCCTTCTTGAAGGCTGTTTCTGCCTGGCCGGTATCATTAGCCTGCATCCAGAGTTGGCCGAGAAGGTTATAGAGCTGGGCGTTGTTCGGAGAAGCCTCAATTTGCTTATTCACCCGCTCTCGGGCTTCATTCGCTTTGCCTTGCGCGATCTTGATCATGGCTATTTGGGCCAAGGCATCGACGGCTGTCGGCTTTCTGGTGAGCCCATCCTCGAAATAGGCCAAAGCCTTGGCGTCGTTCTTCTCGGCGCGGGCTATGAGGCCGAGACGGTAGGGACCGAGCGCTTCTTTTGGCAGACCTTGCGCCACAGCCTCGAAGACCTGCTTGCCCTTGGCGAAGTCTCCCTTGCGGAGGTACGCATCGCCGGCAATGATGGCTGCTTGCACGTTGCGTGGGTTCAGTTGGATGGCCGCTTGGGCCTGTTCGATGGCCAAGTCTGCCGACCCCTCGCCGAGAAGAAGCTCAGCCAGCGCGGTACGGGGTTCTGGCAGGTTCGGGTTGAGTTTCACGGCTTCCGTGAATGCTCCCCGCGCCTGAGCAGTCTGACGTTTGTGCATAAATGCCACGCCCAGAAAGTGATGAGCCACTGCGAGTTGCGGTTCATCTTTTACCACCCCCTGGAGGAGAGAAATTGCTTCGTCCGCATTGCCTTTGGCCAATCGTATTCTCGCGTCAAAGAAGCGTCCACTCAGATCCCTACTATTCTTTCCCAGGATCGCCTTAGTACGGGCCTCTGCTTCCTCCACCTTCCCGCTATCGAGGTAGTGTGAAATCAACTTGTCACGGGCGACGGTCGAACCGGCATTAATTTCTGTTGCACGCTGATAGCTGGCAAGGGCTTTGTCTCGTTGGCCAAGCCAGGTAAAAAAATCACCCAAGTAGATGTGTGGTTTTTCGTCTTGTGGTTTGACTGAAGCCAGCTTCTGCAGCGTTGCTTCTACTTCGGGCCATTTGCCGTAGCGCTGATAGAAGCCGGCGAGTCTTAAGTAAATGTCTTCGTTTTCCGGGGCGATTTCGAGCGCTTGCTTGTAGATGATCTCCGCTTGGTCCGGCTTGCCTGTTGCAATGCGAAAATCTCCTAATGCGAGCAAGATCTCGGTAGAGCGGGAGTCGATCGTTAACGCTTTGTTGAGTGTCTCCTCGGCCGCGGCTGTGTCTTTCGTAAAGACGTGAGCCCGAGCCAAGTCAATATACGTGCTCATGTTCTTGGGATCGAGCTCGATAGCTTTCTTTAACTCCGCGATTCCCTCGGCATAATGCTGTTCATTGATCAAACTCCGTCCTTTGAGGATGAGCCCTTCTGTATTTTGCGGTGCCGCCACCAGGACGATGTCGGCTTGTTCGCGCGCTTTCGCCGGTTCGTTGCCGAGTAAATAGAGTTCACCCAACTTGAGCTGGGCGTCTCGGTTCGTCTTGTCCAGCTCCACTGTTCGGCTCAGTTCGGCGAATGCGCCCTGAAGATTTGCCGTCCCGCCCAACTTGAGGTGTGTCAAGGCCAAACGGTAATGCGCATCGGCAGCTTTCGGGTCGAGCTGCACAACATTCTTGTATTCAATTAAGGCCTCGCTATATTGCCCCTTGTCGAAGTAGCTCTGACCCCGTTCGAGATGTTTTGCTTTCTTTGATTCAGGAGAAAACCGATCGCAGCCGCCCACGATGAGGGTGATCAATAGGCCAATTAACGTTGTCGAAATTAAGAGTCGCATGGGCAGGGTTTCTCGTTAATGACGGTGATTATCCATTTCGATGGGGGGGATGTCAACGACGAGGGCCAATCATTGGCATTTCTTTGTTTGAACCACGGTTTCCCGACGAAGTGTCACAGCCATTTAACTTAATGTGATTCAAATACCTAGCCGGGGAGCCTCGGCTAGGTGGTGGAACGCATACAGAGTGTCAAGGTTTTTTACGAATGTGAGAATAG
>VBOM01000405.1 GCA_005877535.1 Nitrospirota bacterium
AATCTCTTGAAAGCGCATGCGCTGGATCAAATACAACCGATTCTCGCCAAAAGCTTTGCGCAATTTCAGCTCAACCAGCGCGCCGAAGTCTTGGAACGCAAGCTGGACCATCTGCGGGAGCAGATGGAGCCGTTCGGGCCACGCGTCTGCACCGACTGGATCACAGAATGGCAGACCTTCGACCAGGTCCGCCGGCAGAAATCGCACCGTGCCCCCGTCAAAAGGCACGAGCCACCGGAAGTCGCCGCACGCTTTCACTTTCTCACCCCCGGTCGCGTGGTAGGCTTCGGACGTAGCCGAGGCGTGGTCCTGCGGCAATATCGCAGCAAGGGACAGAAGAGTCCGATGATTACAGCACTGCGTCTAGGCGGAGGCATTACCGAATCTCCCGCCTCCACGGTGACCGAAGTGTCCGACCGTGTCCTCGACTGCGTAGACGCGCCGGTCTTTCCCTGGTGCACGCCGGAAAGCGTGGAAGAGTTACTCCAACACCTGGAAGAGTTGCCAGGTAGGCTGCCGGAACTTCCCATCCTAATTCCGAAGGACGATGAACCGATTCCGGACGCCATCGTGCAAACTTTGGGCGACTTTGCTTGTCCGACCTGTCCTTCTCGTTCCGCCTGTCAGAGGGACTATCCCCTCGCCTCCAAGCTTCGGCAGGAACAACATCGACATATCAAATCGATCCAAGCCCTGAGGACAAGCCTCTGGCACCGTTTCCAAGAGAAGATCGATGTCTTACAACAGTTCGGGTACCTCACGCCGACGTCCCGTCTGACTGATAACGGTGAATGGGCCAGGCTCATCCGCATCGACCACTCGCTACTCATCACAGAATTGCTCCGGGCCGATGCGTTCAACGGAGCCGATCCCGCCATGCTGGCTGCCGTCATGTCGAGCATCGCGCATGACGACGATCGCCCCGGCGCCTTCCCTCGCGTCAGTTCCGGGTTGGGTTCATTGCTCGGGCAAGTCCGAAAACTGGCTGTGTCGCTCTCGCCATACGAAGATCCCCCGCTCTTGCGGGCCGACATTGCCGCGGTGACGGAGCGATGGATCGGCGATCCCATGCTCACATGGATCGGTCTCTGCAAAAGCACTACGATGGCTGAAGGGGATATCTATCGCCTCTTAGCACGAACCTTGGAATTCCTGTCACAGCTGCACACGCTCAAGGCCACACACCCCGGGTTGGCAGACACCGCCTCACGGGCCATCGCCGCCCTGCGCCGGGGTGTGCTGGAGGAATTACCGTGACGACGTTACACGTTCAACGTTGCACGTTAACCGCAAGAATAGAGTATGGCCTTTATCGTTGGGGCGTTTCACGAATAACGATTCACGAATAACGGCATCGAAATGACCACCGAAGAACTCGAACAACTCCTGGCGCAACAACCGATTGCGCTCTTGCACCGCCTGGCGCGTGGGCGTGTTCAGCGACATTTCCGCGCAGGCAAACGCCGCTTGATCGAGGTCTTGCTGCGCCATTCCGCCGAGAACCGCGCAGGGTTTGAGTCCGACCTGATGACCTTGATCGGCGAGCAACAGGCGCGCCCAGCTCCACCCACGCCTCAAGTCCCTGCCGCGCGGAAACCAACGGCCTCGGCACCGCAGCGTCGCTCCACGCACAGGCCGGTTGAGCTGGCATCCCATGAGCTGGCCATTACCCTGTCCAGCTGGTTGGAGGGACTGGGGGTGCCGCCATCGCAGACCTTTGTCCCAGACGCTTGGCAAGAAGACGCCGTCGCCAAACTGAGAGAGAGTGACGTAGTCGTGAGCGTCCCGACGGGAAGCGGAAAGACCTATGTTGCCGTCGAAGCAGCTCGTCGCGCCATCGCTGAGAATCGGACCGTCATTTATACGTCGCCTCTCAAGGCACTCTCGAATACCAAATATACGGAGTTTTCAAAAATATTCGGTCCGGACCAGGTCGGCATTCTGACCGGCGATCGGCGCGACAACGGGCAAGCGCCCCTGCTGATCATGACGACGGAAATCTTGCGGAATCTGCTCTACGACGCAGGAAGCGGCGAAATCGACGTGCGGCTGGACACGTTAGGTCTTGTCATTTTGGATGAGTCGCAATATATCGCAGATCCGGAGCGGGGCGTCGTCTGGGAAGAAACGGTTATCTTCTGCCCGAGTCAAGCACGGCTGCTCTTGCTCTCCGCTTCGATCGGCAACCCGCACGATATCGCCGAGTGGTTGAGCTCAATCAGACCGACTCCTTGCCACTTAATCCGCCACAGCACACGCACCGTCCCGCTTCGCGCCGGCTACTTACATCCGAACGGCAAACTCACACCGCTCTTCCGCACGGTCGGCATTCCACACGGCCATCCAAGCCATCTCCATCCGGAAGCCAAACGGCTCTTTGC
>VBOM01000406.1 GCA_005877535.1 Nitrospirota bacterium
AAATCAAGCTGCACGTCGGGCAAGGCACGAAGCACATCAACAAGAAAAAGGTCGGGGACACTGTTCGCGCTGAAATCACGCGAGGCGGCTTCGCGAATTCAATTCAGTAACCCCCATTTCGAATCCGCGCACTCATTTGCGCGGTAGTGCCCATGAACCACCACGCGGCACATTGCTATCTTGCCGACGCCTTTACCGATCTCTGAAAGAGAATATCGCCATAATAGGCCGTGGCCTGTTCCTTGGTATTGTCCGTATCACTCATAATCGCGACGCCGTTGATCATCGGAGGCTCTTCTCCGAATGCATTCTTGTAGTCTTCGTAGATATTCCGCTCTTCATCGATCCAGATGCCCACCTTCTGAGTTCCACTCTCGACGATCACCATCTTGGCAAAATCGGTATAGACATTCTCGACGATCGTGCCGACAGGTGTCTTCGATTCCCAGATATAGTTCAATGCGGCTATTGGGATATCGCCGAACAGAGCCCGCCCGGCTTTAAACTTAAGCTTCTTTCCAAAGCTGACTTTGTCGGCATCGTATTCAAAGGTGATGTAGAGCCGGGCCGGAAAGTCGTCGCCCTCCTTGAGGGCCACGTCGCTATGCTGGAGCACGTTGTCGATTTTCCAGCGCCACCGGACGATCGGATACTCCTTCGGATCGATCACCACCGGCTTAATCAGGCCGGAGGCCGAGGCATTGCTCACCGCCTTCACGATCGTCACACCTCCATCCTTCACCAGTTCATAGGCGGTATGTTTGGGTATCTTCTTAAAAGTGAGCGGTTTCCACCCATCGGGGATCGCCTGCCCGACCGATCCACTCGAAAACTTCCCCACTTCGATTACCGAAGGAGATTCCGCAAAAAGTGGCGTAGGGGCAATCAACAGCACCGCCAGCAGGAGCAGGCTCGCCGAAACCAGCATCACACCACTTCTCTCATGCAGGGTGGGCGTGGTTCGCCTTCGACTGCGCGCATCGAACGACCACCGCTTTATCGTGCGCGTTCTGCGAGCACTGAAGGCGACCACGCCCGCCCTCATCCCCTCCTCATCCACGCAAACAATTTCATCAGCAGGGCCTTCTTGCGCGGGCTAAAGTGCGCCTTGCGCCAAAGATTCACAACTTTCTTATTCACCTCGGCTTGCGTCGGATAGGGATGGATCGTGCCGGCGATCGTATTCGCTCCGGCGCCGGCTTTCATCGCAACTGAAAACTCGCCGATCATGTCGCCGGCGTGGGCCGCCACGATCGTCGCGCCCAGGATCTTGTCGGAGCCCTTCTGGATATGCACTCGCGCGAACCCTTCGTCTTGGCCGTCGAGAATTGCGCGATCAATCTCGTCGAGCTTGTAGGTGTAGGTTTCGACCTCGATGCCTTTCTCCCTTGCATCCTTCTCATACATCCCAACATGCGCAATTTCCGGCTCCGTGAAGGTACACCATGGCATATTCAAGGATTCGACGCTGGCATAGCCGAAGCCGAAGGGATGTGGAAATAGGGCATTCTGAATGACGATCTGCGCCATAGCATCGGCGGCATGGGTAAACTTGTAGCGCGAGCAAATGTCGCCTGCCGCAAAGATCCTGGGATTCGTCGTCTGCAGCCGCTCATTCACCTTGACCCCGTTCTTGTCGTACTCGACACCGCCCGCTTCCAACCCGATTCCCTCGACGTTCGGGGTACGGCCGACACCGACAAGAATCTCGTCGACTGTTACATCGAACTGCTGACCGTGTGAATCGACCGTGAGCCGCTTGCCGGCATCCGTCCTCTGTACTTTCAAGTCCTTCCCGCAACAGAGCAGTTTTACCCCGTCGCGCAACATCTGCTGCGCGACAATTTCAACCGCGTCGCGATCCTCATTCGGCAGGATGCCGTGAATCGCCTCGATCAGGTAGACCTGGCTCCCGAAGCGGGCAAACGACTGCGCGAACTCGCAGCCGATGGGACCGGCGCCGATGACCCCGATGCGTTGCGGCAGTTCCGTCAGCGAGAACACCGTTTCATTGGTGAGATAGCCTGCCTCTTTCAATCCGGGCGTAACAGGCGCCGACGGCCGTGCTCCGGTGCAGACAGCTGCCTTCGCAAAGGTGAGGGTACGATTGCCGGCCGATCCTTCGACTTGAATTGTGTCGGCACCGGTAAAGCGCCCGCTGCCGAAATAGACGTCCACGCCCAGCTTGGCATACCGATGGGCCGAATCGTTGTGGCTGATCTGCGCCCGAAGTTTTCTCATACGAGCCATCGCAGCTCCAAAGTCGTGTTTCACGCCGGGAGGAATATGCAGGCCAAACTCCTCGGCCTTCCGCAAGTCGGCCCAAGCCCTTGCCGCGCGAATGAGGCCTTTCGAAGGCACGCAGCCGACATTCAGGCAGTCGCCACCCATCAAATGTTTTTCGATCAAAGCCACTTTGGCCCCTAGACTCGCAGCAATGACGGCCGTGATCAATCCTGCGGTTCCAG
>VBOM01000412.1 GCA_005877535.1 Nitrospirota bacterium
TGGGTCCAAAGCCGAAACTAACCCTCCATCAGTATGCTGACAGACAACACCGCCGGCGACTGAGTTATGCTCGTAGGGTTCACGGTTTGAAACAACAATCAAATGGGACATAACGTCCTCCTTCGGTGGATGAAGTCACTTTCATGCCCTGTCAGCCATTTCGAACTCTCTGCTGTAGATAAATGAGGAGCCCCAAATACTCTTGAAGATGCCGCGTGATGAGAAACCGGTGCCGCGCGTATTCTTTGCCCTGTCGCCCCAACACGGCCATCAACTCTGGTTCGTTCAGCAAACGCCTGGTGTAGAACGCTGCGCCTTCTGGTGAATTCACTGTGAATCCTGTCACCCCCGGGATCAGTTGAACAGTAATGCCGCCGGTCTCTCCTCCTATCACTGGCTTACCTTTCCACAATGCTTCTGCCACTGTCAGCCCGAATCCTTCCCTGGTGGATTTTTGATAGATAATCGTCGCGGCGCGCTGGAGGGCATTGATTTCCAGGTTGGCGGTTGGAGGCAGCAACAGAATATGCACGTCGGGGTCTGAACCGACGGCTTCCTGAACTTCGGCTAACATCTCGGCACCTTCCGGATCATCTGTGGCGGTCCCCCCAGCCAGCACCAGACGACAGTCATGGCTTTTTTTGACCAGTCGGTACGCTGCAACCACGCCGACCGGGTCCTTGAACCGATCGAACCGTGATACTTGCAGCAGGATCGGTTTATCACGAGGCACACCCACTCGTTGAAGAACCCTGTCGATCTCGTCAGGTTCCAGCTCACAATTCTTTTCACTGAAGGGATCGATAGAGGGATAAACCAGAAATTGTGGAAGGGGCAGTCTTTGCGAAAACTTGGGCAGCGAAAAAACTGCGGCGTCGTACCGGATCACGAACGGGCGCAGGAACTGCCACACCGAGTGCTGAGGAGTCGAGACGTCAATGTGACACCGCCAGATCCACGTGGCTCCATGGGGACGTGCGTCAATCAACGCGGCCGGTTGAGGATCGTGGATCATCGCAAACTCCCCATCGAGGTTCATCCGCTTCGCATTGTCGCAATTGCACTCGATAAACGCGTCATACATCTCTGGCGTGATTCGTTGTCTGGTCCCCTGGAGGGCGTTGTGAAAGCTCTTGGTCGTGCGGTAAAAGAGATCGGATCCCGTCATCACTTCCCACCGAACCTTGACCCCCAGTTCTTCGAATAACGGAAGCAGGCGATGGAGCATCTCAGCCACCCCACCACCGTACCGCGTCGAATTGACATGCACCATGCTTTTTCCCTCGACTCGGCGTCCAAGTTGGCGCAACAATTCCACGGTTCCTTGCGGAGCGACGTCTCGATAATTTTCAAGCATCCCGGTCACCTAATCAACGTACACCGCCAAATCACAGGGTGCGTTGCCTTGCCAGCTCTTGATCGCAGAGACGAAGGATTTTGCTTCGCATGCCCTCCAGGCTGAGGCCTAGGCGCCCCACTTGCTCGACGTTCAGTGCCAATTGTTGTAGCCCCAAGCCTTCCCCTGAAGAAAGCCAGCAGGAAAAATCAACCGACTGAAGCCTCTTGCGCATGCGTGCTTCGCATACATGGTTGTAGACCGCTCCGACCTCCACATCGGCCAACGCATCATAAAACTCAGACAGAGTTCTGGCCTCCAAGCCCAAGGGAACTTCGATGATATGCGAACGGATAAACTCGAAGGGCTCACTCACGATGAACCGCGGAACAGTGGAGTGGTTCAAGTGGTCAGCCAGAATGCGTAAGATCTCGTCGCGAAGTTGTTCAATATCACTGAAGTCGAAGGGGTCGAGCACACCCAGCCGTTCACCCAACACCCTATCCTGCGCATACAGCACAACCCAGGTAGCAAAATCATTCGAATACAGCTGTTGAGTATAGGCATGCCTCAAGAAATAACTATGGGTATGGTAATAAATACTGTCGGCCGGAACTTCCTCGATCAGTTCAAGCAAGCGATGCTCGTCCATGGCGCGTTTGCCAAGCACTTCTCGCAACTCCATGCACGAGACGAAACGAAACGGCATGTTGGCTGAGCAGATCGACATTCCGGATCTCCTCTGCGTATGTGGATGGTCTATCATGCATGCATGTGTGATTCGTGACGCAGGTCCTCGGCCGTGCAGTCTTTTCGAGAGAAAAGCACTGTGCAATTATCATTTGAAGGTTTGACGCGGCAATTCTTCTGCCTCTCCACGAACCGGAATGGAATGCATGAGAGTAACACCCCACCAGCGCCGCCTCGACTTCGCAGGAGGGCTCGCT
>VBOM01000413.1 GCA_005877535.1 Nitrospirota bacterium
GCCTTGCGGAGTCCATGGCCTGCGGTATCCTTTTCGCATAGGGCATGATGAGGGGCGAGTTTCAAGGCCTGCACCAAGGAGAACGATCATGACAGACTCACGCTGCAAGTGGTTCATGGCGAATTGTGAGAAAGAGGTAAATGCGCTCATGCGAACGAAAGGACAACCGGAAACACGGCAGTATCCGCAATCGTGGGGAAATTTAGCCCTAGCCGACGAGAGCCTGGGCGACCTTCAAAAAAACAAAGCCAAGACCTGCGCCCCTCTGCTGAGCGTAGTACACGACATTACGGAGGAGGAGGTCGACGCTCTTGCTGCTACAACGGGAATTATTCATGGAATTCGCCTGTCTCTCGCGTTGTGGAGTCTCATCGGTGTCATCATTCTATTGATTGGTAAACTTCTAACTTTCTAAATTCAAACCGTCCCCACGAACATCCCCGTGCCGCCGTGGGTATACAGGAAAGCGAGACGGGGGCAATCACTCGACTTGTCAGACCCCTTGCCGCTGGATAGTGAAACCGAGAATAGCGGCACTTCTCGCGGCCCATCTCAACTTGGTGCGGGTGAGCCTGGGTCCTCGCCTGACTCCATATCCTCCCCCTAATCCATCATCGGCAATCGACGCCATATCTATCACCGGCCTGACATTCCAAACTATAGCCAGGTTGCGCCTCATAACCGAGTAGAATTTAATATCGCGGCTGAGGCGGCAGGCTATCGGGTTTCAAGGGACTGCCCATAATTATTAATGAATGGTACAGAATTAACTGCGGCGGCGAGGTCGAATCCCACTTCAGCCATACCAAATGCGCTTGGCCACGATAACAAAATAATTTCGAAGGGGATTCTGAAGGAATCCCTGTTCCTGCTCGGGACTTAACTGAATCAAGCCAGCCCGTATAATAGCTCTGGCCGTTTTGGCTTGACTAGGGACAGAGCATCAGCTCCCGGCGTGAGGATTTCCCGTGGTGCCCTTGTCAATGAAACGGACCCCAGGGTGGCAAGCGAAGGCCCTCGCTACCTATGACGAGCAAGAAAAGGTTACACTTTCGGGTACACTAGCAGAACTCGGTAGCCAGCGGAGCGGTTCTCTCAACCGTGAACCAGTTGAAACATCGGCGGGTGTTATGGAGCCGGCGATCCATCAATGGAGTAGAGGACCGCGAGGTTTGCACTACGTTGCACTGGCTGTGATGCGTCTGAGGGCGGACGGGCACAGAAACGGGCACACTGACAGGTACGACAAAAATGGCCCCCCCCCGGTACCCCCAAAAAATCAGACCTCAAGCGGTGCGTGGGGAGGCATGCGTCCATTACAATTTTTTTGCTAGGCCCGATCCTACATGCAGAGGGGTGGGTAATAGGATGAGTGGAGTATCACAAGAATAGGTGCTCCACCGTAGTGCAGAAAATCCACTTGCACCTTATTACCTTCCCCTTGCTCCCCCCTTCCAGAATCGCTCCCGGCTCTACTTGACACCTCCCCACAGACGGCCTAACCTTCCCGCATGTCAACTTCCAAGGTCAACACATCCGTTCCGGCAGCAACGGACATCCAATGGAGCACAGAGCCGCCCACCCAACCTGGCTGCTACTGGTTTCGGCGTGACCCCCCATCTCGGGACATCATGGTACAAGTGCGGGAGACCAATGGGGAACTGACAGTCTGGTGGCCTGACAAAGACCAACCAGTGGCGAAGCTTAGAGCCCATTGGCGCGGGCCGATCCCGCCATCAACAGGATCGGGAAGCCGGTAGACAAGCCCATCATCTCTTGCGCCGTCGTTCGCATCTCTCCTACAATACACCTCCTTGCAAGGCTGCCTATGCCCTCCACCCTTCGTTCCTATCGTCACTTTCCTGTATGGCCCCTCGGTGTGATCCTCGCACTCCTGACACCCTCTCCTGCCGCCGCTGTCTCCGACTATCATGGCCTCGTTGTCTCCGTCCTCGACGGCGATACCATTGAAGTCCTGCACAAGCAAAACCCTGAACGTATCCGCTTGAGCGGCATCGACTGCCCTGAGAAGGGCCAAGCCTACGGCCATCAAGCCAAGCAGGCCACATCCGCGATGGTGTTTGGGAAAGAAGTCCTCCTCCAGACATACGGCCGCGATAGGTCGGGGCATATCCTTGCCGATGTGCGTCTGCCCGATGGCACCCACGTCAATCACACACTGGTCAAAAACGGCTGGTGCTGGTGGTATCGGAAATACGCGCCTAGGAATACTGAATTAGCGAGGCTCGAGCAGACTGCACGAGAGACGAAGCAAGGCTTGTGGGTGAGTCCGACGCATATCCCGCCGTGGGAGTGGCGGAAGAGAACCCGGTAGTGTGGGATAATGCCATGACCCCGACGAATCCGATGAATCGGGGTGCGGAAGACGTGCCGTTTTAGCGGGTGCGGCAAGTGAAGTGCCCTGGGCATGACCCCGCGACAAGCGCGCCTAACTCTTGCCCCCCTAGCCTTCCTTCTACAATACGCCTCCCTGCGAGGCCCCTATGCCCTTCACGTTTCGGCCCTATCGTCGCTTCCCCGCTCTCTTCCCTGTCACTTATCACGCTGGCCTAACGCCGCCGCCGCTGTGACCACCACGTGTGGAGCACAAAGGCAATAAATGGGAGCAGCACAATCGCGAACACGATCACCGGTATGACCAGAATGGTGATATAGCGTTCCAACAGAGGCGGGGCGTCCATGCGTGGACCGACTCCAGA
>VBOM01000414.1 GCA_005877535.1 Nitrospirota bacterium
GCATCCTCTGACCTTCTCCCCTTCACTCACTTCTTCTGATCAAGCTGCACAAGGTGTCCCCCTCAAGATCATCCTTCCCCCTCCTTATGAGGTATAGCGCCGAAGAGCCGCCCGGCTACGCTTGAAGCAGACACCATAAGAAGAAAGGGGCAGTCAACAGGGAGGGTGAAATGGCCATAACCTATGTCGTTCGGGCGGGGCAACGTATTCCGATCCACTGTCCCTTTCTGTATCATGGCGAGAACTTCCACGGGAAAGGGCACCTCTGGGATCTGTCGGAATCCGGCTGGCGAGCCACGGGAGACCACCCGGTCACACCGGGTATGAGTATGCCGGTCTACCTCGAACTTGACGATGATGGAGAGTCCAAGTATTTACTGATCGACTCCGCTTTCGTCCGGTGGTCAAACGGACGCGATGCTGGGTGGGAAATCCGAACGATTGATGCGACATCGCGTGCCAGGCTGATTCGGTTTCTGTATCAGGCGGGAGACGAGTTGTCCTGTAAGTCGGTTGGAGCAGGATCTCGGTAACAGGCTTTTTCTGCATTCACTGCAAGCCCCGAGGAAACCATGGGAAGAACGCGTTCGTCGTCCGTTGGTACTCTCGATACTCCTCTCCCCGGCTCCCGAGGGCCTGTCGCTCCGCCCGGGGAATGCCCGAGACTTTCAGCAGCGCCCACCCCATCCCAACCGGTCCGATCCAGGTCAGGAGCCATCCAGGCGTGCTCACTCCCATGACAACGTAGCCCCACCAGTGCAACCATTCAAAGAAATAATTCGGATGGCGTGAATAGCGCCAGAGTCCATCGCGACAAACCCGATCACGATTCCACGACTTGGATCTGAATTGCGCGAGCTGCCGGTCCGCCATGGCTTCCCCGGAAACAGCGACGATCCAGATCAGCAACCCGACGAGCTCGATCAGTGCAAATGGGGGTCCTGGGTGTTGGATCAGAACCAGGAACGGAAGGGAGAAGGCCGCCACGGCCAGCGCTTGCAGTTGGAAATACCCAAACATGCTGACCGATTCTGAAGAACCCCATTGCTCGCGCAGGCGGCGATAGCGAGCGTCCTCCCTCTTACCGATCACCCGATTGAGGAGGATGTAGAATCCTAGCCTCCCTGCATAGAGCACGGCTAAGGCAGCCACCAGCACTTTTCGCTCTGGTTCGCCAGTGGCCTGCATGGCGTACCACAGCACCACCGCGATGAGACCCGCGCACCAGCCGACGTCTGCGATCGAGGCATTGCGCACTCGAAGTTGCAGGACCCATAGGCCCACCATGACCGCGGCCATTGCGAGATAAGCAGTGACAACCAGCGAAAGAGGATCGGATTCCATCATCTTGTCCTCCGATGTCCCAGTCCCTGCGTTTCACGTTTCACGCCTCACGGACTTCCGTCGAGGTAGTCCCATAAGTCCGCATCTCGGCGTGAACGTCCGGCGAGCCATTCACGAAACCCGGGAATCCGAAACGAAAGGAGGCTCTGGATCTTGTCGCAGCGGAGCGATAGGTCGGCGGGCCGGGGGCTCCCAACATGGTTCCGTGCGGAGCCTTTCATCAAGTGGCCTTTCAACTCCAGACACCAAGGCAGCAAAGTTTCACCAATTTCCCAGCGCGAGAGCCGATCGCTCCCGCCTAGGTGATAGAGACCCGGCTGTTCGCGATCGACTAATTCCCAGATGACTCGGGCGATGACACCGGCAGGAAGCGGGCAGCGGAACTCGTCGGCATAGAGCGTCACGTCCTTGCCGGCCTTAGCGGTCCGATACATATCTTCGACAAAACTTCTGTCGCCGGTCTCCGAAGTTCCGGCAGTCAGGACAATCCGAACGACTGTATGTCTTGGGTTCTGCAAGACGGCCTGTTCGGCTTCCAGCTTGGTCTGGCCGTACACGTTGATCGGGTTCGGTTCATCCGTTTCGCCATACCAGCCGGTACTCCCGTCGAAGACTTCCCCGCTGGACAGGAAGATGAAGGGAATGGCTTGGGACAGCTGCGCGAGGTGCGCAGTGACCTCCGCATTGATGCGGCGGGCTTGTTCAGGATCTTGCTCGCACGCTTTCGTTCGGCTCAATGCCGCGCAATGAATCACGGCGTTAGGCTTGATGGACTGCCACGTGCGTTCGACGTTCGCGCGATCAGTCAGATCGAGATCGGCACGGGTCAGTCCCTGTATATCCCGATCAGGTGCCCACCTCGGGGCAGTCTTCACAAGGTACTGTCCGATCAATCCCGCTGCCCCGGTGATGATCGCGCGAGGTGCCATGGTGGGTGACTTACTAGCCCACATTATTCATGAACGCTTCTGCTGCAATCGCGGATTCGCCGCTGCGACAAGCCTGGACGCGGTCGGCCCGGCGTCCAGGCAGGCGGGCTCGCCGTTCGGTCGGTCAACATACCGTTTCAAGTATGCCTTCCTCCCTCGCGGCTCCGCGCGCCTGTCTCGCCTAGCGACTGCGCGATTTCGCGACGAACCGTCATGAATAATGCGGGCTAGCGCGTCAGCTTCCGGTATCGAATGCGGTGGGGCTGATCGGCTTCCTTGCCCAACCGCCTCTTCCGATCCGCTTCGTACTCGCTGTAGTTCCCTTCGAACCAGACCACCTTGCTGTCGCCTTCGAACG
>VBOM01000133.1 GCA_005877535.1 Nitrospirota bacterium
TCCATTGCCCCACGCGCAGCGCTCGTCGTCTGCCCGAGACGACTCTCTGCCGACGCGCCTGTTGGCGCTGATCCGAGATCTGACTGGCACGCGCGCCCTTCCATTGGTTCAGCCGAGGACCGATTGCAGGTACCGCTCGCTTCCGCAAAAACACTTTCATGGCATGCTGCCTTCCCCAGACGGACGGTCGCGGCGGGCTGCGCGAACGAGGGCGGACTCGAGAATCCGTTCGGTCAGCTCGTCATAGTCAATCCCTGCCCGCGCCGCCGCCATCGGCAGCAAACTCGTTTCGGTCATGCCCGGTACCGTATTAATCTCCAACACAACAGGCCTGCCACGCGGGGTGATACGGAAATCGACCCGGGCTGCACCTTCACAACCCAACACCTCATAGGTGCGCAGCGCCAGTGTCCGAATCTGCAGAGTCACCCCCGCGGTCAAGGGCGCAGGACAGAGGTACTGAGTGTTCCCCTTTTCATACTTCGCCGCAAAATCGTAAAAGCCGCCCGGCGCAACAATTTCCACGGCAGGGAGCACCAATGGAGAAGAATCGTGCCTCCCAATGATCGACACCGTAACCTCATGCCCCGGAATGTAGGCTTCGACCATCGCATCCACGTCGTAGCGATGGGCCAAGGCCAGGGCGTCACGCCATTGCACCGGCTTCTGCACGATAGTGACGCCGATCGTGGACCCTTGCGACGCAGGCTTGATAACGACAGGCCAGTGCAATTTCGCCGCCCGCATCACGGTGGCGCATGAGACCTTCTCCCCGCGCTTTACGACCGTGCCTGCTGGCACAGGAATACGCGCTGAGACCAAGAGGGTTTTCGTGGTGACTTTATGCATGCCGATCGCACTGGCCTGGATGCCAGATCCGGTGTAGGGAATTCCCAGGGTTTCCAGGAATCCTTGAATCGCGCCATCCTCACCACCTGGTCCGTGCAACGCGAGAAACACCAGGTCGATCTTCCGGTCGTGCAAATCCTGAGAGAGCATCGGTCCGACATCGATGGTCACAGCGTTGTAGCCACGACGGACCAGCGACCGATACACTGCGGTGCCCGTCCGTAGCGACACATCGCGCTCGGCAGATTGCCCACCCATCAGCACCCCGATGCGGGCGCGTGTCAGAAGGGGTCGCTCCGTCAGACGAGGTTCGCTCATACCGCTACGTCTCTCCTACGATTTTGAGTTCAAGATCTAGCCGCACGCCCTCCCGGCGGCGAATAGCGCTGCGGACCTTCCCAATCAGCGCCATCACGTCCGCCGCACGCGCTTGCCCCCGGTTCACCATGAAGTTGGCATGCTTCATCGATACTTCCGCATCGCCGACGCGGGCACCCTTGAGGCCGGTCGCTTCGATCAATCGGCCGGCGGAATCGTTTGGAGGGTTCTTGAACACACAACCCGCGCTCGGCATCGCGAGCGGCTGCGTGTCACGTCGATAGTGGAGGTAGTCCTTGACCACTCGCTCGATCTCCGATCGGACCCCTTGCTTCAGTTGAAGCCACACCCCGACAACGATGCCGCGTGGCAGCAAGGCCCGTCGATACTCGAACCTCACCTGCGCTGCTTCCATGTCCACGACCTGGCCTTTCATGTTCACCATGCGAACGGCCTTGACCGAATCCTTCATCTCTCCGAGCTTTGTCCCGGCGTTCATCACCACACAGCCGGCCACAGTCCCAGGAATTCCCGCCGCCCATTCCAATCCCGCGAGGGAGTGGCGGATGGCGTACCCGATCAAGGTCGGCATCCCGACTCCCCCATCGGCATAGAGAACGGACCCACTTGCTTCTTTGATCGCCCGCAACTGCACCAGGCTGACCACGATCCCGCGTATACCCCCATCTCGGATGAGCAGATTCGTCCCACCCAATACGAACAGGGGAATCTTGCGTGCGCGCGCCTGCCGGACCACAAGACAGACATCCTCAATATCAGCCGGTTCAACCACGACATCCGCTGGCCCTCCGATCTTGAACGAGGTGTACTCGCGCAACGGAGCGTGGAATGACACGGATCCCCGGAGGCCTGCCACTGCAGCCCGCACATCTGCCCGCGTGAATCGCGCATGCACTCTCGCCGCTGTCGTAACACTCCGAACTCCTTGCTTCATGGCATCATGCGGTGGGGATCAATCGGGCCAAGAGTCCAAGCCCCGTCTTCCAAATATCCCCCGCCCCTAACGTGATGACGAGATCCCCCGATTTCAGATGGGGCAACACCCGATCCACCAACGTGTCTTTCTGTTCTACAAAGGTCACAGACGAATGGCCGGCCGCACGAACAATCTCGGCCAACTTGGCTCCGGACACCCCGGGAATCGGCTGCTCACCTGCCGCATAGATTTCTGTCAAGAACAGCAGGTCCGATTGGTCGAACGCCTTCGCGAAATCCTCCAGCAAATCTTGCGTCCTGGTATAGCGATGCGGCTGAAACAGCACTACCAGCCGCCGGTCACCCCAGCCTTGTTTCGCCGCGGCCAGGGTGGCCTTGATCTCGGTCGGATGATGCCCATAATCGTCCACGACCATGATCCCATTGACTTCCCCTCGCAGATGAAAGCGGCGCTCTACCCCGGTATAGGCCGCCAGCGCTTTCCTGATGAGGTCTACTGGCACATCCAATTCGATCCCAATCGCAATCGCCGCGAGCGCGTTCGAAACATTGTGTCGTCCGGGCACCGCCAGACGGAACGGGCCCAAATTGCGCCCACGGTACTGCGCCCGAAACCCGGCGCCCCATTGGTTCAAGTTGATCTCTGTCGCAAAGAAGTCCGGCGTGACACCCTCACGCTCACTGAGCCCATAGGTCTGATAGCGCTTCACAATGTTCGGGAAGAGCGCCCGGAGCCGGTCATCGTCGGCACACAACACGGCCAACCCATAGAACGGCACCTTATTGATAAATTCGAGAAAGCATTCGTTGATGCGCTCCATGCTGCCGTAGTGATCAAGATGTTCCCGATCGAGATTCGTGACTGCGACAATTGTCGGAGACAGACGGAGAAACGACCCGTCGCTCTCATCGGCTTCCGCCACGAGGAGATCGCCTCGACCAAGGCGGGCATGACTCCCCAACGCATTGACTTTGCCCCCGATCACCATCGTCGGATCCAACCCGCCCTGCGCCAGCACATTGGCCACCATCGACGTCGTCGTGGTCTTTCCGTGAGCGCCCGCAATGGCGACCCCGAATTTCAATCGCATCAGCTCCGCTAACATTTCGGCCCGAGGAATCACAGGAATCTGCTTCGCCTTGGCCGCCACGACCTCAGGGTTCTGTGCCGACACGGCGGAGGAGATGACCACCACTTGGGCCTCTCCCACATTCGATTCCTGATGGCCGATAAAGATGCGCCCGCCGAGTTCTTCCAATCTCCGCGTCGTATCGGAGGCCTGCAGGTCCGAGCCTGTCACTTTGTACCCGATCGTCAACAACACCTCGGCGATACCGCTCATCCCCGATCCCCCGATTCCGACTAAATGAATCTGTTGCGTCTTGCGAAACATCGGCGCGCGCCTTCCTTCACCAACCGGTGGATACGACCGTGATCCCTGTCCGCGTTGCCCAATAACATTAGACTCCCGCCGCTCCGACAGACCGGTTAACATCATGATGACCCCCCATGAGTGCATAGCATTCGCTGACGATTACCTCGGCCGCATCGATTCGCCGCAGCGATAGACTGGCCTCGCCCATCACGCGTAATCGCTCCGGATCCCTGAGAATGGTCGCCACCGTGCGGACCAACAGAGGGCCTGTAAGTGCTGATTGCGGTAGCACCACGGCGGCCCCAGCTGCTTCCATCACCTTGGCATTCCTCGTCTGGTGGTCGTAGATGGCGGACGGCAGCGGAATGAGGATGGCCGGCTTTCCGCAGGCCGTGAGTTCCGCCACCGTCATGGCGCCGGCTCTCGCCACGACCAGATCCGCCTCCCATAGCGCCACGGGCATGTCATAGAGAAATGGCACGACTTCCGACACGATGCCGGCGCGACGATAGGCCTCGGCTACCCTCGGATGGTCGGACTCGCCGGTCTGATGGGTCACTGTGAGATGAGGCACCTGCGTCGTCAGTTCGGACAATCCTTCCATCATTGCAGCATTCAGCGCCTTCGCCCCCTGGCTTCCCCCGAAAATCAGCAGATGGGGCGATCCTGACTTCTCACGGTTCCGTTCAATACCTTCCAGGAACGCCTTGCGAATCGGGGTCCCCACCACTCGTACCTTGGACCGATTGAACGATTCAGCTGCCGACTCGAATGCGAGAAAGACGCGCTGGGCGAACGGCCCCACCGACTTGTTCGCCATGCCGGGATTCGCATTCGGCTCAAGAATCACGCGCGTCACCCCGGCCCATGCTGCAGCAAGAATCATCATCGGACTCGTATACCCACCGACTCCGATGACCAGATCCGCCCGGCTCGATCGCAGGATCCGCAGGCACTGCCACAAACTAACCGGCATGGCGCACAAGCCTGTCACCGCCCCGAACAGCCCCCTGCCCATCACCGGCTTGGCACCGATCAAAGTCAGGTCGAATCCCTCGTGGGCGAGCACGTTCGACTCAAGTCCACGCGCTGTCCCAACAAAGAGCAACTTGGTCGCGGGATCGCGCCGGAGAAACTCTCGCGCCAATGCCACAGCCGGATAGAGATGGCCACCTGTTCCTCCTGCTGCTATGACGATCGTCATCCGTGATCCAACCCACCACGTCCACCTCGAGACCCGCCGGCATGTCTGTCGCGGGAAATACTGAGCAAGATCCCCACGCCGATCAGACTGACCACCAGCGACGACCCTCCGTAGCTGACGAACGGTAAGGTGAGCCCTTTCGTCGGCAAAAGCCCGGTCACCACCGCCGCATTCACCAGAGCCTGGCCGCCGATCAACAGGGTAATGCCCATGCCCAGATAGCGGCCAAACGGCACCCGCGCACGCGCAGCGATCTGAACCCCCCGCCACACAAAAAATGCAAACAGCAGGGTCACAGTGGCGGTCCCAATGAGCCCTAGTTCTTCGCCGACCAGCGCTAAGACAAAATCCGTATGCGCCTCCGGAAGAAAGTAAAGCTTCTGTTTGCCTTCGCCCAATCCCACCCCCAACGGGCCGCCACTGCCAAAGGCCAAAAAGGACTGTGTGATTTGGAACCCGGTGTCCGACGCATCCTTCCATGGTGCAAGAAACGTCATGAGCCGTTGGCGTCGATAACTGAAGCCGAGAACCAGCACCAGCACGACCGGAATCGCGCAGAGGCCTAAAGTCAAGAGATGGGAGATGCGCGCCCCAGCGAGGAAACACATCGCGACCGTCACCAGTCCGAGCACCACGACCGTCCCAAGATCCGGCTCCAGCAGCACCAGCCCGCTCAGCAGTCCGATCACGATCAGGGCCGGCAGGAGCCCATCGCGAAACAACGTGATCTTGTCTCCTTTCTTGGTCAGATACGCTGCCAGATAGATGACTGCCACGAGCTTGACCATTTCCGCCGGCTGAACTGAAATGGGCCCCAACCGCAACCATCGCCGCGCACCCTTGGCCGCCACACCGAGCGATGGCACCAGCACCATGACAAGCAGAAGCAACATGCAGGCCAACATCGGAATGGAGAGCTTCTTCCAAAGCGTGTAATCGATACGTGAGGTGAGATGCATCAATAGAAAACCGAACGCGAGCCAGGCGATCTGTCGCTTCAGAAAGAACCCAGGATCCTGAAACCGGTTGCCCGCCACGATGGCGCTCGCGCTGAACACCATGACGAGTCCCACCAACGCCAGGGTCATGGTGACCGCGAGGAGCGTGTGGTCTGGCGCAACCCGATGTTTGCCTGATCGTTGGCTGGTGGTCTGGGACCATGGGAGCGCCAGAGTCCCTGCTAATCGATGCGCCATTGCTCAGAACCGCCCCTCCCTCGCCTTGCACGTCACGCTGGTAAAGCATGAACCAATGCCTTGAATTGACGACCACGGTCTTGATAGTCCGAAAACATGTCGAAGCTGGCACAGGCCGGGGACAACAACACGACGTCACCCGGCAATGCCCCCTGCGCCGCAAGCTCCACAGCCTCCCGCAAGGTGCCCGCCTCGGTCATCGTGGCGACACCGTCCCAAGCCCGTCGCAGCAGCGGCGCCGCCTCTCCGATCAGAATCACCCGCGTGACCCGCCGGCTGACCGCCTGAGCCAGTCGAGAAAAGTCGCCACCCTTATCCCGTCCGCCGGCGATGAGCCAAATCGGTTGATCGATACTCTCCAGCGCTTTGAGCGTGGCATCCACATTTGTACCCTTCGAATCGTTCACATATCGGACGCCCCGACGCTCGCGGACGATTTCAAGAGCATGTTCGAGTCCGGGAAACGTCGCGAGGACGCGACGAATCGCGTCGAGAGGACAGCCGCACAGCACGGCATAGGTCACAGCCGCCATGACGTTCTCCACGTTGTGCTTGCCAATGATGCGGATCTCGCTCCGATGACAAATCTCCTGCCGTACCCCAGTAACCGTCGTCACGATCCGGTCGCCTTCGAGGTAGGTTCCTCCCGACAAATCAGTGCCGACCGTCGATGCAGTCGTAAACCCCAGGCGTTTCGCAAGGACCCGCATCCGCAACGCGGCCACACGGTCATCGTCAAGGTTAAACAGGGCGAAATCGGACGCGGTTTGATTTTCGAAAATCCGCTGTTTAGCCGCGACGTATTCATCCAGCGACTCATAACGGTCCTGATGATCGACCGTCACATTGAGCAGGGCGGCGATCCAGGGATGGAATTGATCGATCGTTTCCAGTTGGAAACTAGAGACCTCCACGACGAGATAGTCGTACGGGCTTGGCTTCCCTGCCCGGCTGGCGCGGAAGTCTTCCACCGCCGCTTCGCTCAAGGCAGTGCCCAAATTTCCACCGACAAACGCCCGCTTGCCGCTCTCGGCGAGAAACTTGCCGATGAGGGTGACGGTCGTACTCTTGCCGTTGGTACCGGTGATAGCAAGGAGTGGGCTTCGGAAGAACCGCGAAGCGAGCTCCAGTTCGCTGATCACCTTCACGCCGCGCAGACGCACCGCTTCGAGCGGGGCTAGCCGATAGGGCACACCGGGGCTGATCACCACCAGGTCCGCTTCGTCGAGCGACGACTCGTACCCTGCCCCGACAGTCACGTCGATGTGATCGCGGTCGATGCCGCCGAGGACCGATGTCAGCTCTTCCTGTTCCTTCCGATCGGCCACAGTGACGCGTGCTCCGGCCGCCTGAAGCAACCGGCAAGCTGCCACCCCGCTTCTGGCAAGTCCCATTACCGTGACACGTGCTCCCGCAAGTTCCACAGCCGCTTCTCCCACCATGCCATCACCGAAGCTTTAAGGTACTCAAACTCAACAAGGCCAACAGGATGGCGATGATCCACAAGCGCACAACGACCTTGGGTTCCTCCCACCCTTTCATCTCAAAGTGATGATGGATGGGCGCCATGAGAAAAATGCGTTTCCCGCGCGACTTGAACGAGATAACCTGAAAAATGACCGAGACCGCTTCAATCACAAACACTCCGCCGACCATGAGGAGCAGCAGCTCATGCTTGCTGATTACCGCGACCGTGCCCAGCGCCGCTCCCAGTGGAAGCGAACCCACATCCCCCATGAACACGGAAGCCGGATAGGTGTTAAACCACAGAAATCCCAGACTCGCTCCCAGGATGGCGGCGGTGAACACCGCGAGTTCACCTGCGCCTTCGATGTGCTGAATGAACAGATAGTCCGACATGAGTCGATGGCCGGCGACATACGCGACGATCGTATAGGCCAACGCAGCGATCATGACGGGTCCGATCGCTAGCCCATCGAGACCATCGGTCAGATTGACGGCATTGGAACTCCCGACAATGACCAGTACGGCAAAGGCGACATACAACCAGCCGAGATCCGGAACGACATTCTTGAAAAACGGGATGCTGAGCTTGGTCGTATAGCCGGGCAGAAAATAGAGGACCAGCGCGATCGCCAAGGCCAGCGCCACTTGCGCAGTGAATTTCTGCCAAGCCGACAACCCTTGCGATTGGATCTTGATGAACTTGAGATAGTCGTCGGCAAATCCAATCGCCCCAAAGCCCACCATGGCGGCGAGCACAAGCCAGACATAGGGTCTCTCGATATCGGCCCAGAGGAGCGTCGAGAGGACCACGGCAAAGAGGATGAGAATCCCACCCATGGTGGGCGTGCCACTCTTCGCCAGGTGACTTTTGGGGCCGTCATCGCGAATCTGCTGACCCAGCTTCATGCCTTGTAACTTCCTGATCACCCGCGGGGCCAGTACAAAGGCGATCAAGAACGCCGTCACGGCCGCA
>VBOM01000415.1 GCA_005877535.1 Nitrospirota bacterium
TTCCACGCTGTGCCATACATGAACGAAGGAACCGGGACATTGTTATAAGCGGTCAAGGACATGATGTGTTCTCCAAGACGACCAAACTGCTCATAACCCAGATTATTCATAAACGTTTCTGCCGCGATCGACAATCTTTAGGAGAGAGGCGCGGGGCCAGAGGCTAGGGGCAACCAGAAGGAATGTCTTTCCTCTCGTGCCTCTCGCCCCTTGCCTGCCTTCTACGCGATTTCGCGACGAACCGTCATGAATAGTCCTGGTTAAGGCCCGGTTTGAGACGACGTACGGTTGGCAGTGCTCTGCAAATCCATATCGAGCAGGACCGCACTGCCGGGTTCCTTGGGATCGAGTCGGATCGGCATCCGATCGACAACCAGTTTGACCAACGGCACAGCAACGATGTGCGGAGCCTTGTCCGAGGGATTAGAATAGAGCCCGAGCCGAATATTCTTCGGCCGCTGACTCGCCGTCAGCTGAGGCTTGAGGTTTGCCTCCACGAATCCCACCAGCATTCCACTACCGTCGGCAAGCTTATGGATCTCAAAAGCGTTGGAGACGGGCGGCATCTGTTCCAACGGGAGATCTGGACTCCGCGTGATTAAGGCCAATCCCAGGAGCTTTGGGGTAATAAACCCAAAGCTCCCCGTTGGTGCGACCGAGAAGTGGATCACCGAGGTGGAGGAACTCAGTTCAGACACCCCGTTTTTGGCCCGCAATTGACGCCGTAACTCCACTTCACTTCCAGCCGACTCGATAAAGACCGCCGCCGGTGCAGCTTTTTGCACGGGGAACACCTCCATCTTGCCTCCTTGAGCTGGGCCGAGCAAGGGCGGGACGAGGCACACGAGGGTCAGGACAAGCATGGGGCCGGCGATTATGTAAGGGACAGGCCGGGTTGGAGTCAATCGTACGACGATGCCAAACATGGGCGCGAGTACACCTGGTACGGCGATAAAGGATGAATCTCTCAGACAACGGATACCACTACTCTTTTCTTTATCAAGATTGCCCTATGCGGTGCAATCTAATACCCGTGAGGGGTTAAACAGAAGAGACGACATGCCGCGCGCCGTCAAACAGCGTGCTAATGCATATCTTCGCCGCATGAAGTTGGATTGCAACACCTGACACTAAATCATTCGGGACCGACCCATTCCTTCGTGTCAGATCCCGCAGAGCCTGACGGTGACGGTTTCTTTTCTCTGCCGGATTGACGCTGCAGCGTATAGATGATTCTCGCGCCCGGCTTGAATGTGAGGTAGTACCACATCCATTCCGACATCACCCGCACGCGACTGCGGAACTCGATGAGTAAGAAGATATGGACCACACACCAAAGCAACCAGGCGGCCAGTCCGGATAGGCGCAATAGGCCGATCTGCGCCACGGCTTGTGCGCGTCCGATGGTAGCCAGCATGCCTCGATCCGCATAGACAAATGGCCGGCGCTGGTCCGGAGCTGCCTCTTCACGAATGAGCATCGCAACATAACGGCCTTGTTGCACGGCAACGGGAGCTAGTCCCGGTAGAGGATTCCCGCCCGCATCGGCACAATGCGCGGCATCGCCAATGACAAAGATCCAGGGGTCGTTCGGAATCGTCAAATCCCGTTGAACGTTGATCCGACCGGACCCGTCCTGGGGAACTGCGAGCGAAGTCAGAATCGGCGACGCCTCGTTGCCTGCCGCCCAGATGATATTCGTGGACCGAACGAATTCGCCTCCGATCATCACGCCATCGGCGCGAATCTCACTCACCGGACTGTGGAGCTTGATCGTGACCCCCATGCGTTCGAGCGCGGTGGCCGCTTTCGTTGACAGGTCGGGGCTGAACCCGGGTAGAATGCGAGGGCCGCCTTCCACGAGCAGAATGGCAAGATCATCGAGGCGCAAGTTCGGAAAATCAGGTCCCATGGCCTTCCGCCCGATCTCCGCCAGCGCACCAGCCAATTCCACGCCGGTGGGACCGCCCCCCACGATCGCGAAAGTGAGTCGATCCCTGGTGCCGGTGGCGATTCGGCGTCGTTCGGCCTCCTCAAATGCCAGCAGCATCTTTTCGCGAAGGTAGACTGCGTCGGCTAGGGTCTTGAGCCCGGGCGCGAACTGCTCCCACCCGTCGTGCCCGAAATAAGAGTGCCGGGATCCAGGTGCTACGATGAGGACGTCGAACGCAATCGGTGCGCCGACCCGCAACCGCACGAGACGCGCTGCACGATCGATGGACAGGACTTCATCCATTACCACGCGAACATGCGGGTGCCGCCGAAAGATAGTGCGCAACGGCCAAGCGATATCGCCGGGTGACAGCGCGGCAGTGGCCACCTGGTAGAGCAACGGTTGAAAAAGGTGATGATTGGTGCGGTCGATGAGTAGCACGTCGGCATCACGCAGCAATTGCGCGGCCGCCAGGCCTCCGAAACCTCCCCCGATGATGACGACCTGTTTGTGAGGCATGAAAGGGAACCAGAGACAGGCTACGTTTCGGGGTTCTTGAAGGACAGGGCTTCCATCGTGCACGTGGTCGTGATGCTCTTCGTGCTGATGGCTGTGGTCATGTTCGACTTCCTCATGCCGGTGTGTATGCGCATGGCGGCCGCGCAGGAGTAACGCAACCCCCGCCATCATCAAGGCAGTGGCGGTGGCATCCTGGATATCCCATCGCTCGCCTAATACTGGTACGGCAACCACAGCGCCGATGAAGGGGGCCGTCGCAAAGAATCCTGCCTCACGCGCCGCGCCGAGCAGCCGGAGCGCGCGCATGTCCAGCACCAAACTCACCCCGTAACTGACGAGTCCTAGAAGTAGGGTCGCCAGCAGAATCGTGAACGATGGCCACTGCTGACTGGTGAGCGCCGCAAGGCCAAGCATCCCGAGACCGGCGCCGAGGGTCTTCATGCGCGTGACCACGAGCGGATCGCGAAGCGAGAGACGCTGACTCAGATTGTTGTCAATCGCCCAGCAGAGACAGGCTCCGGCCACGGCGAGAATGCCAAGGACGTCCCAGTGGATCGCGTCGGGCCGATACGTGAGTATCCCTGCACCAACCACGATCACGAGGACGCCGGCAAGTTCGAGTCGGACCAAATGTTCGCGGAAAACAAGCACTGCAACCAGCACGGTGAAGGGGGCTTCTAGATTCAAGAGCAATGAGGTCAGGACGCCTGACAGTCGTTCCAGTCCCCACAACATCAGAAAGGGACCGAGCATCCCCCCGGTGAGAATCACACCCGCCAGCAATCCAGCATCGGCCCGTCGAACCGGGGCCTCTTCCACGCCAAGATGAAACGGGCGACCGGTCATCTCGAAGAGGAGCAATCCCAGACACGCGCCGAGATAGAGCAAGCCGGCGGTCACCATCGGACCGCTCTCCGGCAGCAACAGCTTGGCGAAAGGAGGGCTGATGCCGAACAACAGAGCCGCTGCTAGCCCGAAGAGGGCTCCCTGCCGTTTCGAGGGATTCATCGGATAGCAGCTTACCGAGGATGATACGAAGGTGCAACGGATGAGACGTTATCGACGACCTGGCTGGACATCATCCAGCAGGAAAGGGCGAGGGAACAAGTGGTGGGACGCCGCGCGCCACAAAACGGAGATCACGACACCAAAAGCCGTTTCTTCACTCCGAGTGCCTTTGACATTCCTTAGTCACTGTAATTAGCCGATTTATTATTGAAGTTATTTCCGTCCTGACCCTTTCGGCTGTCTCGCTGAGTGAAGGCTCCTCGAAATGATCTGGATAAATTATCTGACGGATCCACTCATCATAATAATGAGCTATCTTTAGAGCCAGGTCGAATTTGGGAACTGGAGAATCGAAGCCTAGCGCTCGATGCGCTGCGTAATTGTTGCGAAAATTAGTAAGCTCTTCCCAATATTTCTCCCACTCAGCCCAGCTAAGGCCTACTGACGTAGGCAAATCACTTCGGAAACTGCCTTCAAGCTCGTCGGACTGGGCTCGTGACAACTTCTTCTAATGAGTGGGGTTGCACCCATGAGAACCAAAGACCATGCACCAATTGATTAACGCCTGGAGCAAATGTGCATCGATTGTATGCGTCCAAAATTCCGATTGGATTTGGCTCTCTGCGTAGGCTGCATGCAGGGCTCTGTAGTAGATCAGATGATCAACAAATCTCTTAATAAGCGGGAACTGCTCCCGAAAGACATCTGGGTTGTAATCCATTTCTTTGGGAGGCTCGTCGGCACTCAAGAGGTCACCACGTCAGATGGAAGATCAGGATAGAGGGGGCACAGGCTACGTTCCGTCGAGGAAAGTGTCAACGGGAGGCATATAGGAAGTCCCGTTGATCAAAAAGTCGAACATGCGAGCCGCGAAACGGATGCTGACCATTTTTGGGCCGCGTGATGTTGGATTGCAATACCTGACCTTCATTCTCACACGCTCACAGCGGTTCTGCCACCACTAACCCTCCACAGAAAACAGACGGATGAGATCCTGTCCAACGTGAAGCAGACCGTTTTCTTCACGGAAAGCCAACAAGTAAATCCCTCTGAATTCATGCCTTGCGGGAATGACAAATTCGTCGGCAAAACGACGGAAGTCATCGCCGCTAAAAATAGGGACGCCATGGCGAATCAACAGAACGCAGTTAGGAACTCCATATCGCTTGGTCGCCTTATCAGCCAGAATCCTGTTTACTTGGTTGATCGCCGCATGTATTTCTCGAACTCCCGCCGCCCACTCAGCTCTGCCAAGTATCTTGGGAGCGTCTGTCGGTCGGTCGAAGATAGTAGCGACCTCTATATAGAATGGATCAGGAAGACAGGCAACATCTGGAGAGTCTTGTAGTAAATCGATTTGATACCGCACAGAGCTAGTTCTGTTATAAATTTCGAGGAACTGCTTAGCAGCGTAGTACTCGAGTCT
>VBOM01000426.1 GCA_005877535.1 Nitrospirota bacterium
AGACTTGTCCGCAGGCATCGTCTGCTTTGAAGTGGCAGGGGTGACGCCACGCCAAGTGATCGAACGGCTTCGACAAAAAAACATTATCGGCAGTGTCACGCCATACGCGGCGCAGTATGCACGGGTAGCCCCAAGTCTTCTCAATTCATCGGAGGAAATCGAACAGACGCTCAAAGAGATTCTGAAACTGCGAGCCTGATGCTAGACCCGATTCTGCGGAAACGAAGGCGGCCGACGAGGTGTTGGTGAACTGGTTCCTGACACCCTTTCCATCGATCAGCCTGCCCCCTTTTCTTATTCACGAGGCATGCTTTTAACGCTCGCCCCGTCAAACCGTCTGCCCGCCATCGACAACGATAGCGTTGCCAACTACGAAGGATGCTGCATCCGAACACAGCCACAAAACGGTCGAGGCGATCTCTTCGGGACTCCCCATCCTTCCGATCGGCTGCTGCGAGATCATCGCTTGCCGGCCTTCGGGAGTGCCGCCGGAGAAGCACTCAATCATCAGCGTATCAATGATTCCTGGGCAAACCGCGTTGATGCGGATATTCGATGCCGCATAGTCGAGTGCCGCCGTCTTTGTGAGACCGACCACGCCGTGCTTTGCTGCAACGTACGCAGCCCCGCCCTTGAAGCCTTTTACACCGGCGCCTGAGGAAGTATTGACGATCGCGCCGCCTGCCTCTTTAAAAATGCCTTGCTTACATTCCTAAACCGATTGTCGGAAGTTTAGGCTGCAGAACAATCCCTTGAGTTTCAAAGCGGAGGAGAGGTGTCAACGACGGTCGGATTTGTTGCCCTTCACTACGCGCATCGAACAACCCTCATCCTTCTCAATGATACTTCCAATAAGGACGTGGTAAATATGGCGAAAGCGTAGCCATAGCTCAAACACCACCTTGATCTCATTCTGTTTTACTCGATCAAAATTGTGGCAGGTCGTTTAAGGTTTTTGACTCACAGCTTCCCAGAAAAATCATTCCCATTCGTGTTTCTGCGTTCTACGGTAGCTATGCGCAAAGCCCGTCAGAACCTCTGCTCGAAGGATCAAAGTCGCCTTCACTTGATCGTTCAAGCACGTTCCACGCCCATTCCTCCTAACTAAGCATCTGCTCACAATTTAAGTGGGGCAGTGCACCGCAGAAAATTCAGCTATCTTCGAGTCTCCATTTTCCGAGGAAGATCAGTATCACCTACCTGCTGCGCTGTCTAAAGTTCTTCAGCTGCTTCTTTTACTGTTGGATTCGAATCACTTACTTAGGTTTCCTGCATACACATGGCTCATCTCCCTGTTCAAATATTAAGTGGGGCACAACACGCGCCATTAGGGAGCGTCCGCCTCCATGCCTTTGTTATGCAGGGCATGCTGCAACTGTGGCGTTCCATGTTGGATAGCCTCTGAGTAAACAATAACCTTGAAGGGGTTGAGCTCTTGGTATTTCTCTTTCAGCTTCAAGAAAGCAACCTTCCTAAGCTCCTGCAACTTGGCACTGGACGGATATTGAGTCAGTGCCCATGTCGTTGTGCATGCCGCGAGTGCGTGGTCGCCGCTCTCCAGCATGTTTTCAATAGCACTGACCAGCTGTTGTTCCGAACGCTCTAAGTAGTGCGTCAATAACAAGCCGAACTCTTCCTGACTCAGATGGTCCATGCCTTGAAGGTCGGGCTGCCAGTAGCCGACGTTTTGATCGTATATTCGGTTTATTACATTCTCTCGCATGACGAGAAAGGGGAAGTGCACCTCGGGATTCTGATGGATGAATGGCGGCATCAGATTTTGATGATGGATCGCCGCTCGGCTCATGCCATTCCAGGTACCCTTCAGAGTTTCTTGGTAAAGCCATTCGAGATGGATTTTGAGCTTAGCGAGCATGCCCCCAGTACTCCAGATCCGCGTGAGCGGCTCATGCCCGTGGAGCAGGTGCTTGGGGTTTAAGGAGACAACGACATCAATGGCTGCTAAGAGTCCCGGGATGTCGCCCTCTTCAACGAAGGGAGCGCCGATATACGGCATGATGAAATCGCCGACGAACAGCGTGTCGTGCTCAGGCACATGAATAAAGAGTCCATCGACCGTTTCTCCACCGGGAACTGGAATCAGTGCAAAGCGAGTCCCTCCTACGGTGACTTCGGTACGCTTGCCGACGGTAATATCTGGCTTGAAATCAGAAATGAAATCATCTTTAAAATCGTTGCCAAAAAAGTAGCGAAATCCTCGCGTGCCTGGGCGAACGATCTCCAACTCCTGACGATAGTTGTCCCTAGCGTAGAACTTCACCTGCGGACCCAAATCGTGGAAATAACGGTGCCCGCCAATATGGTCCCAGTGGCTATGAGTCACAAATACCGTCGTCAATGGGGGAAGGTCGGGAAAGCGATGTCGCAGAAACTCGTAAGCGGCCTGGGCCGCGTCGGGCCGGGTGCCAGCGTCGATGGATACCAGCTCCTTGCCGTCCTCTGACACGATGAAGTAATACTCGGTGAACTCAAAACCTGACAGATTAAAGATCTTGCCGGGAACGATT
>VBOM01000427.1 GCA_005877535.1 Nitrospirota bacterium
AACGCGCTGGCTTGGACGATGCGACGATCTCCTCCGTGGTCAATCAGTTCGTCTTCGATCAAGCGGACAACACCCATCTGTTTGCCGCGACGACGATGGGCGTGTTTGAAACCACGAATGCAGGCGACAGTTGGACAAAACGGATGGACGGCATGAAAGAAGTGCTGATGGTGGAGACGCTCGGCCTGGATCCCACGAGGCCGGCGATCCTCTATGCGGGCACGAGTGGCGGTGTCTATAAATCAGTCGACCAAGCGGGGCATTGGGAAAAAGTGAATAACGGACTCGTGTCCCCGGCCATCATCAAATCGTCACGCGCCCTGAGTGTCACATCGGTTCTGGTCGATCCCCATGAGCCGGACACGGTGTATGCTGCGACGCTGGAAGGGCTCTATAAGTCGACGGATGCGGCGGGATCGTGGGTACGCATCGGTCAGTCCCTGCAGGACCAAATGCTGTTTTCGATGGTCTTGGATCGGGCGAGAAAGGGCGTGATTTACCTCGGTGGCCGGGAAGGCATTCACCGGAGCGAAGACGGCGGGAACACATGGACCACGTTGAGTAAGGGGTTGGCGACCCTGAATGTGCGGTCCCTCGCGCAGAGCGCCACCGATCCAAAGCTATTTTATCTCGGGACGAACGGGAGTGGATTGTATCGCAGTAAGGATGCGGGTGAAACCTGGGAGCCCATGCCACCTGTCTCGGCAGCCAATTAGTGACTGAGTCGATGAGGGTGGAGTGTCGATTTTACTGCTGCGGGCCGGTGCTCCGCTCTTTGATAGTTGAACCGACCGAGGACGATCCGAACGACGAGCCTACGCTCGATTCTCCGAGGTTCGATCCAACGCTGGAACCGCCGAAGCTCGATCCTACCGTCGAATCAGACAGGCTGGATCCCACCGTCGAACGATGTAGTGACGAGTCGACAGCCGAAGACGACTCGCTGTTAAACGTCGATTCCCCGATCGAAGGACCGGCGCGACCAGTCCCCCCGATCGCGAAGCCGGCCGGCCCCGAAGAGCCGATGTCGTGGCTGTTCCGCGAGGAGGCTCCGACATCTTGGCCGGTCACGCCTTCGGCGCCGATGGCGCTGCCGGTCTTCGGTGTCTTGCCGATGCTGGGTCCTGCGGCAGAGGCGCTGCCAATGTTGGCGCCTGTCTTTGGCCCTGTCGACAGCTTTGGCGCACGAATCTCTCTCTCAATCGATTCTTCCATTTCGCGAATCGCGTTGGCTTCCCGACCTGAGGCCTCAAAGTCTCCTGAATCGCGGGCGTTAGTCGAGGTGGTGATGCGTTCGAGCGTCGCCCGCAGCTTCTTCAGATCAGCGCGGGCACTGGAGACAGTCGGGATCATTTCGCGGAGCATGATGCCGCGCGAGGCCATCGAATGATTCGACATCTTAGCCTGGGTAGACTTGAGCAAATCTCCGATTTCATCTCCCATTTCTTCGACCTGCTGAAGTTCCGAGAGATCGGTCTTGCAGCAATCGAGGAATTCGCGATACTTGTTCAGGAATATCGATACGTCATTCTGCAAATTCTCGATCTTGAAATCGCGTGGCGGTTTGTCGTTCGTGGGTGTTTCCGCTTCTTGCTCTGTTGCCTGAGTTTCTTTCTTCTCAACAAGTGGCACACATCCAGGCTCTTGTTTCGCTGAATATTGCCGATCGGCTTTTTGATCGGGGCACCAATAGAGTGGTGATGCCGCTGACGCCGTGGCGGCGGTGATACCGCTGAACGTGAGGGTGACTCCCCCCATGAAGACGGTCAGGTAGAGGACCTTGGTTGTCGTGAGCGAACGCATAAAACCATTTTCACCCCGACCCGAATCCTTGTCAATCAAACTCGTCGACTCCGTGCGCTTGACGGATTGTTCAATTGGCGACGAGCTGTCCGACATGGCCGTTTGTTACGAGGCGAAGGAGAAAAAGGATAGATGCGCGAGCACGGACACCGAAAAACCCTCACCGAATTCGCTGGAGTACGGTGAGGATTTTTCAGGGCCGAGAGCAAAGGAGATACCTGGCCATCGTTCGCCTCAGTAGAAAGGGCAGTGTCGGTTAAGAGGTGATGTGAATTAGTTCTCCCTGTCCTGGTGGAGTGACCATCCAGCGCTCGGCTGCCTGGGTCTGCGGGCTCGATTATTCTCGGCGACGACCATCTTCCGTCAGATGCCCGTAAGCTCTCCCCCGCGGGTTTGATTAAGCAAAAGCTGGAGCATTCTCTCCCCACCGGGAGTTTCGTATTCCGCAGCAGTCCCTCTCTCAGATTTCAGAAAAAACAGAGACCTTTCAAGCTTCATAAGTCCATGATTATTCTATTGACAAGTCTTTGAGTGAGTGTATACTGCGCGCACTAGTGGGAGAAAGTGGGTGAATTTGGTTCTCATGACTTATGGAGGTTTCTCGACATATTCCGGTGATGTCAGAAAAGGTGCTATTTTGGCTCGTTCGAGGGGGTGGCCTGACCTATCTTGATTGTACGGTGGGGTATAGTGGGCATGCTGAAAAGCTTCTTGAGGCAAGCGGTC
>VBOM01000134.1 GCA_005877535.1 Nitrospirota bacterium
GTAGACCCGGCCCAGGTTGAGATGGGGGAAGGCCGGGCTCTCATAGCGTCTCGCCTGCAGGGCTTTCTGAAACCAGGTAATCGCTTCGTCGAATTCACCCTTTTCGATCAGATAGGCCCCGATGTCATTATATGGGTTGCCGAAGTCGGGATCCTGCGCGATGGCCTTGTGGCATTCCTCAATCGCATCATCGAGACGTCCCATGAAGCTGTAGGTCCACCCGAGGAAGGTATAGGCCTCGGCAGTCGGATGAGTCTCGATCGACTTCTTGTAGAGCGTCACAGCCTCTTCCAGTTCGCCTTTCATCTGGCGTTCATAAGCCTGTTGGAAGAGTTGCCACGCCTCGCGTTTGTCTTCTTCGTGGCCTTCGCCTTGTATCAAAAAATCCTGTACATCCATAATCAGGCTGATGAAAAAGGTTCCTAGCGTCGTTCTCAGTTGTGCGGACTCCTCAACATATTCAGAAGTACGCCTGCGGGTTCGCACTCCCTGCGGCCTTGCTGGATGACCTTTTTGATCAGCCTGTAGGCCGCTCTGCTAATTCCTCCCATGACGACCCTATTCCTGCTTCAGCTTCTTTTTGATCAATTCTGCGCCGTATCGCCCTGAGAGCAACATTGAACCGAAGGCCGGGCCCATGCGCGGAGTGCCGTATACTGCCGCCACTGCTAACCCGATAACGAAACAGTTGGGATAGACCTCGCCGGTTCGGTCCATCACCTCTTCTTCGGATCGGGAAACCCACATGGCACCGTTGCCGGGCACTGCTTTGTAGAGATTGCGTTTGTGCAGGAGTTCCACGACGACGGCATCGTGGCCTGTCGCGTCTACCACGATCTTGCTTTCGAGTCCGATGGGGTCCACGTGGATTATGTCATGGCCGGCCATTTCAGCCGTCGTGTTATTGACCACCACGCCTTCGAGAATGCCGTCGCGACGAAGAATTAAGTCGACGACTCTCGTGAGGTTCATGATCTTGGCCCCGCCCCTGTAGGCAGCGGCGATCAGCGCACCGGTGGCGTGGGGGGGATCGACCATGTACATCCCCTCGCAATCCGTGATCTTTTTGCAGGACACTCCGATTTCTTCGAGGATCTCATTGGCCGGTTCGCAGATCGTGGCCTTGTTCATCAGGTAGCCGCCCGACCAGAAGCCGCCCCCAAGGGCGAGGCTCTGCTCGACGATGACAGTACGAAATCCTATCGCAGCCAGATCGTGGGCGCAGATCAACCCGGAAGGCCCAGCGCCGACAATGATCACATCGCTCTCGATGAGCTGGTCGAATTCTTTATAGTATTCCCGCGCGATTTGCCGGGTAATATCTCGTTCCCGTAATGGGGCTGGTCGAGGTTTATTCATAGTGAACCCTCGCTAATCGTTAAACGTGAACCGTTAATCGCTGTCTGTAGGTATTGGGAGTGACCGAATCCCACGTTTAACGTTGAGCGAATAACGGTTAACGGTAAATCTCGGAGCCGGTATTCTTGAACTCTTCTGCTTTTTCCTTCATGCCGATTTGAATTGCTGTGTGTTCATCCACCTGTAATTGCGCGGCATAGTCCCGGACATCCTGCGTGATCTTCATTGAGCAAAAATGAGGGCCGCACATGGAGCAGAAGTGCGAGACCTTGGCGGCATCGTCCGGCAAGGTCTCGTCGTGGAAGAGTTTCGCCGTGTCTGGATCGAGCGAAAGATTGAACTGGTCTTCCCAGCGAAATTCGAAGCGGGCTTTGGACAGGGCGTTGTCCCGAATCTGCGCGCCCGGGTGGCCCTTGGCGAGGTCTGCCGCATGGGCGGCGATTTTGTAGGTGATGACGCCAGTTTTCACATCTTCGCGGTCTGGGAGGCCCAGGTGTTCCTTCGGCGTGACATAACAGAGCATCGCACAGCCGAACCACCCGATCATGGCTGCGCCGATGCCGGAGGTGATGTGGTCATAGCCAGGCGCGATGTCGGTCGTGAGCGGTCCCAGCGTATAGAATGGCGCTTCCTGACAGGCCTTGAGCTGTTTCTCCATATTGACCTGGATCATGTGCATGGGTACGTGGCCTGGCCCTTCAATCATGACCTGGACGTCATGGTGCCAGGCGATCTTGGTGAGTTCACCCAACGTGTCCAGTTCGGCAAATTGGGCCTCATCGTTGGCGTCTGCAATGGAGCCTGGGCGCAATCCATCGCCCAAACTGAACGACACGTCGTAGGCCTTCATGATGTCGCAGATGTCTTCGAAGTGGCGGTAGGCAAAGTTTTCTTCATGATGAGCCAGGCACCACTTCGCATGGATAGCCCCGCCTCGGGACACGATGCCGGTCATGCGTTTGGCGGTCATCGGCACGTAGGCCAATCGTACACCAGCGTGGATGGTGAAGTAGTCGACCCCTTGTTCTGCCTGTTCGATCAATGTGTCGCGAAACAGTTCCCAGGTCAGATCTTCGGCCTTGCCCCCGACTTTTTCCAACGCTTGATAGATTGGCACGGTGCCGATAGGCACTGGCGAATTTCGGATGATCCATTCGCGGGTCTCGTGGATGTTCTTACCGGTGGAGAGGTCCATCACTGTGTCGGCGCCCCACCGAATAGACCAGATCATCTTTTCGACTTCTTCTTCGATGGAAGAGGCGACTGCAGAGTTGCCGATGTTGGAGTTGATCTTCACCAGAAAGTTGCGGCCGATGATCATCGGTTCGCTTTCCGGATGGTTGATGTTGGCCGGAATGATCGCGCGGCCACGGGCGACTTCATCGCGGACAAATTCCGGCGTGATGACGGAGGGGATGCTCGCGCCCCACGACTGGCCAGGGTGTTGTGTGACTCCGCCGCCGTGCCCATTCCGCGAGGCCAGTTCGCGCGCCACTGCGAGAGATTGATTCTCCCTGATCGCAATGAATTCCATTTCCGGTGTGACAATGCCTTGTCGGGCGTAGTGGATCTGGGTCACGTTCATGCCAGGCTTGGCTCGCAATGGCTTGCGAATGTGCTGGAACCGGAGCTCGTCCAGCTTGGGATCGATCGCACGCAGGCGGCCATAGTGCGAGGAGACATCGGGGAGTTGGTCCACATCGTTCCTGCCGGTCACCCAGTCCCGTCGATAGGGTGCCAATCCAGACCGCGCGTCGATCTGTACGTCCTGGTCCGTATAAGGCCCGGAGGTATCATAAATCGTAATTGGTTCATTGGTGCTGGGCCTGCCCCCATTCATCGACTTGGTGGCGGTCAGGCTAATTTCCCTCATCGGGACCCGCACGCCGGCCTGTGTCCCCTGCACATACACTTTGCGTGAGGCGGGGAACGGCGTGGTCGTCAAGGCTGAGCCGGAAGACTTGTGTCCGTAGCCTATTGTAGAACCTTTGCCGATTGCAGGGTCGCTCATGAGGAGATCCTTTCTCCAAAACGTGAACGGTGCTCAGTAGTCAAAAATAAAAAAGCCGCACCGAAATAAGCGGGTGCGGCAGAGAGACCAACAGTTCCGGTTGTTCTCGCTTCCCTACGCTGGTATTACCCAGGTCAGGTTCTGAGGGTCGTCCGTTCGGGCGGACTCTCAGCCGTGTGGCCCCCCTAGCTTCGACGAAGAATCGTATCTCCGGCCACCTGCGTTGTCAACGGGGTATTAGGCCTACCGTAGCTGAACCGAGTGGACCATTGCCTGCGTGGGACTTCCTCGCAGCAGACGGTTCATTGATTGTGGGGGAACCCTAACGTAGAATGGTGCCGTACGCTATTTTGCCGAGGAACCCATGCAGACACTCTCGACGCTTCCGAAACCCATTACGGACTACCAACAACTGTCTGTGGAGGAACTGTTTTGCCGGACGGTTGAGGCTAAACGTGTGCTCGGCGACCAAGTCATGATTCTAGGCCATAATTATCAACGGGATGAAGTCATCGAACATGCGGACTTTCGAGGGGACTCTCTCCTGCTTTCGAAACTGGCAGCCGAACGGTCAGAGCGGCCCTACATCGTCTTTTGCGGCGTTCACTTCATGGCCGAGACAGCCGACATTCTGAGTCGCTCGAAGCAAACGGTGATTCTCCCTGACATGGCAGCAGGTTGCTCCATGGCGGACATGGCGGCCATCGAACAGGTCGATCAATGTTGGGAGACGTTGGGACGAATCCTTCCTGTGGAAGAGACAGTCATGCCCGCGGTTTATGTGAACTCTGCTGCGGTTCTCAAAGCCTTTTGCGGCGAACATGGCGGGATTACCTGTACGTCCTCCAACGCGAAGATGGTGATGGAATGGTCCTGGGCAAGGAGGGAGAAAATCCTCTTCTTCCCTGACGAGCATTTGGGCCGCAATACGGCCAACAAGATGGGGCTGCCGAGAGAAGAGATGATCGTCTGGGACCCCTATCAACCCAACGGAGGCAATACCCGTGATGCGATCCAGCGAGCGAAGCTCATTCTTTGGAAAGGCCACTGCAGTGTGCACCAGATGTTCCAGCCCGTGCATGTGGACAATTTCCGCAAACAATATCCGGCTGGAAAGGTGATCGTCCATCCTGAATGTCATGAGGATGTCGTCAATCGCGCAGACCTGTCCGGGTCCACAGAATTAATTATCCGTACGGTGACGGCGGCGCCGGTCGGGACGGTCTGGGCGGTGGGAACTGAATTGAACCTGGTTAATCGATTGAAGCGTGATCTCACCGATAAGAAGGTCTTTTTTCTCTCCTCCACGGTCTGCCAGTGCGCGACGATGTTCCGGATCGACGGAGCCCATCTCTGCTGGGCGATGGAAAATCTTGCCGATGGCCACGTCGTGAACCATATCGTCGTCCCGGACGATGAGAAGCATTGGGCGAAGGTGGCGCTGGATCGCATGATGGCAGTGAGTTAGCGGGCGGGATCGTGAAAAACGTCTCCAGCTTCGTTCTCGCGTCTCTCACAAGCTCAACGTACCACAAGGGTACGCCTCGCATGTTCGCTCGCTGCGGCCTTGCCGGAAGACGTTTTTGACGATCCCGCCATCCAAGCTAAGGACTGGTGCCTCGCCTGTCGTTCCGGTATATTCCAACCCTTGACCCCAATCACGTTCTAAGGTTTTCGTGAGAGACCAGACAGGTTATGGACTATAAGGCCACACTCAATCTGCCGAAAACCGATTTCCCTATGAAGGCGAACCTGCCGCAGCGGGAGCCTGAACTGCTTGCGTTGTGGGAGCGGGAACGGTTGTACGAACAGATTCAGGAGGCGGGGAAAGGCCGACCTCTGTATGTCTTGCACGATGGGCCGCCTTACGCCAATGGCCGCATTCATATCGGTCACGCGCTGAATAAGATCCTCAAGGACATCATCGTCAAATCAAAGACGATGGCGGGCTACCAGGTGCCATATGTGCCAGGGTGGGACTGCCATGGCCTTCCGATCGAACATCAAGTCCTCAAAGAGCTTGGCGACAAGAAAAAGGCACTCGATACTCCAGCCATTCGCCGTCTCTGTCGGGAGTATGCGGAGAAGTTTTACACGATTCAGCGTGAAGAGTTTCAGCGGCTGGGCATCTTGGGTGATTGGCAGCATCCCTATCTCACGATGAATCCTTGCTATGAGGCAACGATCATCCGTGAGTTCGGTAAATTTGTGGAGCGGGGCGGCGTCTATAAAGGACTGAAGCCGGTACTCTGGTGCACCGTGGACCAAACCGCCCTTGCCGAGGCGGAAGTCGAATATGAAGATCACACCTCTCCCTCGATCTATGTGAAATTCCCGTTGGTTACGTCGCCTACGGTGCTCAGCAAGACGTTCTCCGGCATCTCGTTCCCCGTCAGTATCAAGTTGGTCTCCGTTGTGATCTGGACGACCACGCCATGGACACTCCCGGCCAATCAAGCGGTCTGTCTCCATGGCGAGATCGCCTATGCCTTTGTCCAGGTCGGCGACGAGGTGCTGATCGTGGCGGAGAAGCTTCTTGAGAGCGTGATGAAAGCCTGCAAAATCGAAGGGGCCCGCGTGTTCGGGGTAAAGAAGGGGAGAGAAGGATTCGAAGGGATCGAGACGCAACGGCCCCTGACCACCGGCCTGTCACCGATTCTGCTCGGCGACTTTGTAACCCTCGATCAGGGAACCGGCTGTGTCCATATTGCGCCGGGTCACGGCATGGAAGACTACATCCTCGTCCTTGAGCACAATGCCACGGCGTCACCGGGAGAAAAGTTGGAGATTCTGGCGCCGGTAGACAACGGCGGGCGGTTTACCAACGTCGTGAAAGAATTTGCCGGCCAGCATGTGTTGAAGGCAAATCCAAAGATTGTGGAGTTCCTGCAGGCCAACGGACGTTTGCTGGGCCAGGGGTCGTTGAGCCACTCCTATCCGCACTGTTGGCGCTGCAAGAATCCTGTCATCTTCCGCGCCACCGAACAGTGGTTCGTGTCGATGGAGACGAACGAGCTTCGGAAAGAGGCGCTGGCGGAAATCGGGCGGGTCCGTTGGATTCCAGCCTTCGGCCGCGATCGGATCAACGGAATGATCGAGAATCGTCCCGATTGGTGTTTGTCGCGTCAGCGTGTCTGGGGCGTGCCGATTCCCGGGTTCACATGTGTGAGCTGTCGGACGGTCCTGGCAGATCCTAATGTGATCGAGCACATCGCCGGCTTGATGGAATCAAAGGGAGCCGACATTTGGTTCGAGCGGTCGGCGGCGGAGTTGCTTCCCGCGGGCACAATTTGTGGGAAGTGTGGCAGCTCATCGTTTGAAAAAGAGAAAGACATTCTCGATGTCTGGTTTGAATCCGGCGTGAGCTACGCGGCGGTTCTAAAGCCACGTGGGTGGGAGGCTGACCTCTATCTGGAAGGATCGGACCAGCACCGAGGCTGGTTCCACAGCGCATTACTGGCAGGGGTGGTGACGGACGGCCGTGCGCCTTACAAGTCCGTGCTGACACACGGCTTTGTACTGGATGGTAGCGGCAAGAAGATGTCGAAGTCGGCGGGCAACGTGGTTGCGCCGCAGGACGTGATTAAACAATCAGGGGCGGAGATTCTCCGTCTGTGGGTGGCATCACAGGACTATCGCGATGATGTTCGAATTTCCCAGGAGATTCTCAATCAGCTCGTCGAGGTTTACCGAAAGATTAGGAACACCTGCCGGTTCATGCTCAGTAACCTCTATGATTTTAATCCTGAGGCTCATCGTGTTCCCTTTGATCAGCTACCTGAACTTGATCGTTGGGCCTTGCTCAAGCTCTACAATCTGGTTGAGACTGTCAAGAAGAGCTATGAAGATTTTGATTTTCGTCAAATCATTCATGAATTTGATTATTTCTGCACGGTGTACATGAGTGCCGTGTATCTCGACATTCTCAAAGATCGGCTTTATACGTTCCGCGCAAACTCTCCTTTACGACGTGGGTCGCAGACTATGCTCTTCGACATCGTCGTCGCCTTGGCGAAACTGATGGCTCCGATACTAAGCTTCATGGCTGAGGAGATCTGGCGAACGCTTCCAGAATTCCCACGAAAACTCGAAAGAACTATTCGGGCGCTTGAAGGAAGATCATCGGCGAGCGTGCACCTGAGTCAGTTTCCAGAAGCTCTACCTCAATGGCAGGATCTCGTGCTGGCCCGGCGATGGGAGCAGCTGTTGGAAGTGAGAATAGCGGCACAAGCAGCCTTAGAAGATCAACGTCGTGACAAGGTTATAGGCTCCTCACTTGAAGCTGATTTACTGATTCATGCAAATCCCGAGAGGTACGGGCTTCTTAAGCAGTATGAAACAGACTTGTCCACCATTCTAATTGTGTCACGGGTTGAGCTAAGAGAAGTCCACGACCTTCCACTCAAGCCTGATTTCCTAGTTGTAGTTTCCAAGTCCAAGAGCCAAAAATGCGAACGCTGTTGGAACTATCGGCCGGCAGTGGGCACCTTTAAAGACCATCAGACTCTGTGCGACCGTTGCGTGGAGGCGGTGTCGTGATGCGACAGCCTATTCGCTATCTTCTCCTGGCGTTGCTCAGCGTGGCGATCGTGGTGATCGATCAGGCGACAAAACTGTCCATCATGCAGTCGATGCGACTGGACGAGTCTATTCCCATTGTTCCCAATCTCTTCAGCCTGACCTATATCCGCAATCCCGGTGCGGCCTTTGGGTTACTGGCCGGTAGCAGCAATGCATTTCGCATGGTATTCTTCGGGGTCACCTCGCTGTTTGCTCTGGCCCTACTGGGAACAATTCTCTTCCGGTTGCCTGAGAAAGATTGGATGGGGCAGCTCAGTATTGCCGGGATTCTTGGAGGGGCGATCGGGAATCTGATCGATCGATTACGGTATGGCGAGGTGATCGATTTTCTCGATGTTTATGTGGACTCCTACCATTGGCCGGCCTTCAATGTCGCCGACTCGGCGATCAGCGTTGGGGTCGTCTTTTTGATTATCCATTTCGCCTTTGAGAAGAAAAAGGTGCCCCTTCTGCCTCAAGAGCTCCCGCCTGCTTCCTAGCAGGGTGCTGAAAAAGTCCGCCAGCTTCGTTCTCGCTGCGCTCAGAGGCTCAACGTACCGAAACGTACGCCTCGCCTCTTCGCTCGCTGCGGCCTTGCTGG
>VBOM01000428.1 GCA_005877535.1 Nitrospirota bacterium
TGGAGACATGGCCGACCAAAACTTGCATAGAGTCGCTTTCCCCACGCTCGATGACGTCCAAGTCGCCACGCTGGCCAAGTTCGGCATGCGCCGGGTGTTGCGCGACGGCGAGCTGCTGTTTAAGGCAGGGGACCGTGAGTACAAATTCTTCGTCGTCGAGCGCGGCGCGGTGGAGATTGTCGAGCATTCGAGCGGCGAGACCAAGAGGGTTGCCTTACATGAAAGGCACGCGTTTGGCGGCGACGTCAGTTTGGTGACCGGCCGGCCTGCGCTTATCAGTGCGATTGCACGTGGCGAGACCGAGGTCTTCGAAATCGCGCGCAGTGACATCAGGCGCATCATGGGCGAGCGGCCGGCGCTCGGCGAGCTGCTGCTGCGCGCGTTTATTGCGCGACGCGAGTTGCTGGTGGCGTCGGACTTTCAAGGACTTCGAGTGCTCGGGGCCGGGTCCTCGCGCGATACCTTTCGCATCCGTGACTTCCTTGCCAGGAACCAGGTGCCGTTCACATGGATCGATGTGGATCATGAACCTCAGGTAGGCGCACTGTTGCAAAGCTTCGGACTCACCGAGGCAGACACGCCGGTAGTCGTCTTCGGATCCGAGCCGTTGCTGCGGAATCCAACGACGCGGGCATTGGCCGACCTTATCGGAGTCAGACGGCCGCTCACACAACGGGTCTATGACTTGGTGATCGTCGGTGGCGGTCCGGCGGGACTGGCTGCGGCCGTGTACGCATCGTCGGAAGGGCTGGCCACCGTTGTGATCGACGCGACCTCTCCGGGAGGACAGGCCGGCACATCCTCTAAGATCGAGAACTACCTCGGCTTCCCGACCGGTATTTCCGGTGCCGACCTCGCCAATCGCGCCATTTTGCAAGCCCAGAAATTCGGTGCCCAGTTCTCATCCCCCTCCCAGGTTGCGCGCCTGGAGTTTGAGAAAGACAAAACCCTCGTGTGGTTTGACAGCGAGCATGTCTCGACTCGATGCTTGTTGATCGCGACGGGCGCCGAGTATCGCAAGCTGGACGTTCCCAAGCGCGAGCAATTCGAGGGCTTGGGCGTCTACTATGCCGCCACCCCGACGGAGCTGCAGCTCTGTCGCGGCTCGGAGGTCATTGTGGTCGGCGGAGGCAACTCCGCCGGACAAGCCGTCATGTTTCTTTCGGAAGAGACCAAGCGCGTGTTCTTGCTTCTCCGTGGTGGCGACCTGCGTAAGAGTATGTCCAGCTATCTGACGGACCGCATCGAGGGCGCCGACAACATTGAGGTACTGGTCGACGCGGAGATTTGCCGTATGCTGGGGGACCAGCGGCTGGAGGCCGTCGAAATCAAGAACCTCCGCACCGGCGAGACGCGAACAGTCCAGGCCCCTGCCGTGTTTACCTTTATCGGCGCGATCCCCTGCACCAATTGGTTGCCTGCTGAGATAGAGACCGACCCCAATGGTTTTGTGAAGACTGGCAGACTGGTGTCAGCCTCGGCCTACTGGACTGCCGATCGGGAACCGTTCTTCCTCGAGACCAGCCGTCCCGGCGTCTTTGCGGCCGGAGACGTACGACTCGGTTCCACCAAGCGTGTGGCCTCTGCGGTGGGGGAGGGGGCCATGGCGGTGCAGTTCGTTCACGAATACTTGAGGGTCATGTGAATGAGAGGCGCGTGAGTCCTCTTGTCTCCTTCCGAAAGGTTTCGGCTCGCATCGGTCAGAAAGATATTCTGTACGATCTCAGTTTCGACGTCGAAGCCGGCGAGACCCTGGTGCTCCTGGGTCGTAGCGGCTCGGGCAAGACCACTGCCTTGAAAATGGTGAATGGCTTGCTCTTGCCAAGCGCCGGTGCTGTCCTGATTGAGGGCATACCCACGACCGCCTGGGATCTGATCCGGCTGAGGCGTCGGATCGGGTACGTGATTCAGGATGCAGGCCTCTTTCCGCATTTCACTGTGGCCGCCAATGTCGGACTGGTGCCGCGTCTGGAAGGTTGGCAGCTCCGCGACATCGATGTGCGCGTCGAGTATTTGCTGACTCAGATC
>VBOM01000429.1 GCA_005877535.1 Nitrospirota bacterium
GACGCTCGTTCAGAAACGACAATACACCGAACGGAATACCCTGCGCCAATAGTGGTATTGCCAACATACTGTCCCCGATCAAGTTGCGCTGGACCATCTGCGGCCATTTGTCCGAACGAAACCATTCTCCGGTGGCCACCGCGCGCGTCTCAAACGCTTGAACACAGACCGGAAGTTCTTCCCACGGCATGACCCATTTCTTCAAGCGATCATTCCATTCGCCGGATGCAGCTTCAACAATCCAACAACCCACTCGTTCATCGCGAAGGAGCACCAGGCAGATATCGGCCTGCACTAACTCCACTGCCCGGTCCGTAATTCGCCGGAGCACCCCCTCCAGGTCGTCGGAGCCGATGCTGTTTACCTCTTTGCCGATTGTGTCGAGCGCTTGGATCTCTTGGAAGTTCGTCTGGATGCGGCGAGCCATGGCCAGGTATGCCTCTGCCAATTGACCGAGCTCGTCTTTCACTCCACGGCCGTTGGCCAACAGCTCGGTAATCCCAGCCACATCGACTTGCGCCCCGATCCTTGCAGTGGCGGATTGCAGCCGCGTGATCGGATCCGTGAGAGAGCGTGCCAGTATGCGCGAGACAACCCATCCGAGCGCGACCACACCGGCCAGCGTGATCCACAGTCCGACAAACGTCCGTTGCGACAGCGCATCCGCTCGTTCGTTCAATGAATTTCGCTGTCGCTTCAGGCGATCTTCGATGGTCCGGACGTCTTCGCGGAGGAGATCGGACAGTCGGAGCCCTTCACCCGACCGCACGTAGGCTAACGCCTTGTCCGCCGGTCCCTTCTGAATGTCTGCGATCAACTCATGCTTCGATCGCAACAGGCCTTTCAGTTGTTGTTCGATCGGCGCGAGATGATTCGGAGAACCCGATAGCTTCGAGAGTGACTTTGTGGTATCCGACAACGCCTGCTCGAGCTTCGCTTCTGCTTCAGCCAGAGGAGCAAGAAAGGCTGGTTCCTGGGTCAAGACATAGCCGCGAAAACCGTCTTCGATGTCAATGGCAATTCGCCCAAGCACTTGTATCTGCTCCTCAGCCAGCATGAGCTCTTGCCGTTGTTCTTGGAGCCCAAGCAGCTGTTGGACAAGATACAGGTGAATCGCAATGCCGGCACTGAGCGGCACACAGAGCAGCAGGAGCACCACCCATACCTTGTGTTGAATCGGGAGCTGATCCCCCCACTGTGCGGTCCATCGATCCATCGGGTGATATCCTTCGTTCTCGACAGCGTGCTCAGGAGCCTGTGGCCCCTATTTAATTTGGGCTTCAGGAGAAAGAAATGTCAAGACCGGGGGGGACCCAAAAACCAAAAACTTGACCACATAACTCGAGGAACGGGTCCGTATCTCAGGGGGTGGTCTTCTTTTCCGCTTTTGGGTCACCCAGACGAATCGGGATGAGTCGGATCGGACATCAGATGATGCACTGTATAGCAGATCGATCTTGCCCTCATTCAATCTGACCTGATCTCGCTCCTACTCGACCAGCAAGTCGCTGACTCTCCGGTATAAAACCTGTGACACAGGAGTTACTGCTGAAGATGCTGATTCGGCCCAAATTCAAATCCCCCTGCGGGCACTATCCAAAAACAGAAAACCGCATTGATTCTCATAGATAGACAGGGAAACCTTCGCGACATTGAGCTGTTGGAAAATTCTTCCTTCTTCCGCTCGCTTCCACCTGGGAGAGCGTACTCACCGATGGATGAGAAAGGGTACTGTCTGCGAGAAAACAATAAAACCCCAGCCCGGCCTGATGCCGGACTGGGGTTTTCTCGTTACACTATCCTTCCTACCTCTAGGGGTAAGAGATTAGGAGTAAAAGATGGTCTCTCCAGAGACCGGTTCCCCTGCTAAAGCTTCAGGGTAAACCAGGTGGAGAGCGCCTTCATGCCGTTACGTTCAATGTTGTTACCGTCCCACACCGCAAACGCGATGGGCACAGACATTCCAGGCTTGAACTGGGTATCGTTGGCATCACCGGTTTCCAACGTGCGCTTGACCACCACGCGCCAGGTTGGACCAGTATATCCACCACCCTTGACGGAACCAGAAGGTTCCCACACACCGTTTCCGATGACATCCTGATGCGCCTGCGTCGTAAGAGTACTGAAGCCATTGGCATTCAGATCCTCAACAGAGCTCACGCGCAGCGTCGGGTCGGACATGATGTTGCCCGACCA
>VBOM01000430.1 GCA_005877535.1 Nitrospirota bacterium
CGCCGCTGGCGGACTTTTTCAGCATCCTGCTAGCCTGCTTGACTTGATGACAAGGCTTCTCTTACGATCACCTCAAGCCGGTAAGAATTATACTGGCACGAATCGCCGATTTGCAATCAACCCGGTCGTCGTAGGCCACTTCAGCTTGTTCTAGCGGGCTGCAGAAAAACGAGTTTCGCCCAGCAGCGCTTCGATGGCCTGCATGTCTGGAACTAGAAGAGACGACTCCGGAAGGATGCTCAAAAAGGCTGTCCAGCAAGGATGCAGCGAACTATCACTTTATGAAGGGTGGCTGGGATGATCCCAACTGCGCGCGTCCAACGAGGGCTTTCTCAAGCCGCGCGTTGCGCGAGCACGGGGATTTTCCCAGCTACCCCCACTTCCTTTTTCAGCATCCTGCCAATCGTAAGGATTATTGAACATGGCTGATCCTACTGCTTCTCAACTTGCCCCCACTTCCTCACCGCTCGCGCCATCATCCTCGGGAACGGGCAGCGCACCAGTCGACTTCCTGGAATACTGGAAGGCGGGGGTACGGGAGCTGACCACGTTTCGCGGCCATTCTCATGGAGTCTGGTCTGTGGCCTTCGCACCGGACGGGTTGACCCTCGCCAGCGGAGGAGTCGACCGGCTCGTCCGCATGTGGGACATTGAAACCGGGCGCCTTCTCCGCTCACTTAGGGGACACACGGCAGATATACGATCCGTCGTCTTCACGCCGGACGGCCAGACGTTGGCCACTGCCAGCGAGGACCGTACCATCCGGCTCTGGAACCCGAACACCGGCGAAACGAAGAAGCTCCTCTTCACACGCTATGACCACAATGTCGTCAGCCTCTCTCTCTCGCCTGACGGCCTCATGCTGGCGCGCGGCAGCCACAATAAAGACATCAAGATCTGGGAAGTCACTACCGGCACCGAGCTCATGACCCTTCTCGGCAAGGACCAGTATGATCACCACTGGTCGGTCTGTGTCGCCTTTTCACCGGATGGTATGCACCTCGCCAGTGGAACGGATATCGGCAAGATCAAGCTCTGGGAAGTGTTACCCAGCGGAGAGGACAAAGTCCTGCATAATGGCCACTGGAAGCATGACGACTATGAGACCAGTGAAACACGCGGGTACTTCGTCGAAGACGACGGTGGATTTCAAAAACCGATGGACTATTGGATCGGCGCGATGGCCTTCACCCCCGATGCCAAACTGCTCATCACCGGAAGCCGTGACCAGACGATCAAGTTGTTCGACATGCCCCATGTGGCTGAACAACGGACGCTGAAAGGCCACACCGCCTGGGTGCGTGCGCTCGCCGTCACTCCTGACAGTAAGGTCCTCTTCAGCGCCAGCGATGACGCAACGATTAGATTTTGGGACCTGTCGAACGGCCGTTGCTTCAGAACGCTCAAGGCCCATGCCGCAGGCGTTCGCGGCATCAACCTGTCACCGGATGGGATGAAACTGGCCAGTGCGTCCTGGGACCGGACCGTCAAGTTATGGAAGGGGGGAGCGGAGGCTTCGGAGTAGCTTTACTCTGCTCGTCACTCTCCTTCGTCATCGACATCCGGCCCGGTTCTATTCGACGAAATGCCGTAGCGCTTGCATTTCTCCCACAGGGCTTTGCGCGAAAGCCCGAGGATCTTCGCGCCGGTCGTGCGGCTGCCGTCCACTCGCTCCAACACCGACAAGATATAGTCTTTCTCGAACTGTTCCCGCGCCGTCGCCAGGGAAGTCAGCGGGCGCTCCTCGCGCTTCTGCCCCGTCAGCCCTTCGCTACAGAATCCGCAAGATTCTTGCGCTGCCCCGCCTGTATACGGACAGGACTGGAACCCGCACAGATCGGACGGTTGGATCGCTTCACGATCCCGCCCCAGTGCCACCGCACGCTCGACCATGTTCTCCAACTCTCGCACGTTCCCTGGGAAAGAATAGCGCAAGAAGAGCTCACGCGACACGGAAGAAAATCCTTTCAACGTCTTATTCATCTTGCCGGAGCACGTCTTCAGGACATGCTCTGCAATGATCATGATGTCATCCTGCCGTTGACGCAACGGCGGAATCACGACATGCACGACATTGAGCCGATAAAAAAGATCCTCCCGAAACCGCCCCTGAGAGACTTCCTTCCGCAGGTCTTTCTGGGTGGCACAGACCAGGCGCACGTCGACATCAATCCTGTCGTTCCCCCCTACGCGTTCAAACTGCCGCTCCTGGAGTACCCGCAACAATTTCACTTGGACGACCGGCGAGATTTCTCCGATTTCGTCGAGAAATAACGTGCCTCGATGTGCGAGCTCAAACCGCCCACGCCGCTGCCGGAGCGCCCCTGTGAACGCCCCTTTCTCATGGCCGAAGAGTTCCGCTTCTAATAAAGTTTCTGGAAGCGCCGCACAGCTTACTTTGATCAAGGGATAGTGGCTTCGGGCGCTGTTTTGATG
>VBOM01000431.1 GCA_005877535.1 Nitrospirota bacterium
ATAGGCTCTAGCAGACTGCGAAAAAACTCGGTTTTTGTGCAATGCCCGTTGTGATATTACGCATGGGGACAGTGTCAGAATAACCAGCAGGATGCTCAAAATGGCCAGACTTCTCACCCGCCCAACCCGGCGGATACTTCACCCGCCCGCCCTGAGTCTGCCAAGACAGCCTCTTCGCCCAGGGACGCGCGTTATCCCAAGCAAGGCCGGAGTAACTATCGCTTTAAGGGATGGCTGGGATGATCCCAACTGCGCGCGTCCAACGAGGGGAGTCCGCGACCGCGCGTTGCGCGAGCACGGGGATCGTCCTAGCCACCCCGACCTCTTTTTCAGCATCCTGCTAGATTAGGCCACGGGCGGCACAAGAAAGGCAATGTGTGTGAAGGGGCGCGGTCGATACTGTGGTTACACGCCGGAGGTTAGCCCGCAATATTCACGAAGGCTTCTACTGCAACCGGCGATACGCCGCTGCGACAAGCCTGACGGCGAGCGGGCTCGCCGCTCAGTCGGTCAACATACTTATCAAGTATGCCTCCCTCCCTCGCGGTCTCGGCCCTGAAGCCTGCCTCACCCACTCTTAAAAGAGGGCCTGCCCCCTTGTAGAATCCCCCCGAAGGGGGCGCACCCCCTTCGGAACTCCCAGGCGGGGCAAAATCTCGCCTCGCGGCTCCGCGCGCCCGTCTCGCTTGGCCTTTCGGCGGTTTCGTCACGAACCCTCGTGAATAATGCGGGCTGGGCGTGAAGCGAGGTTCTTCTTGCCCGTCGCGCGAGCCTCTCGAAGAAGGCGAACCTGGATGATGGCTTCTTCGAGCTTTGGAAGGGGCATGGCACCGGGGCGGCGCCTCATGACCAACTTCAGGACCTCAGCATACGTCATCCCTTGGACACAACAGAGATAGGCCATCACTACCGACACGGACCGGCCCATACCGGCACGGCAACAGACCATGACCCGATGGTCTGAAAGATGCTGTTCGACCCAGCTCACAGCTCGGTCCAACAAGAGCGGCTCGGCTTCGGCATACTCCGAAAATGGGATCCTGCCAGAGAGCAGCCACCCGGGGGACTCCAAGGTATACTCAGCGGCAACGAGGAGTAGCGCGCCGATCTTTACTGGCGGTTCCCTCGCGTCGTTGATATTTCCGACTAACAGAGTCTCGGTGATAAGGTACATGATGGTCTTAGCCTGGACTATTCATGAATACCTGCTACGTCGTCCGACCCTCTCGCCCTGCGAGGCTTTTCTGGTTCGGCCTCCTCGACGGACTGCCAGTACGCCTGCGTCGGCCTTACTTGCGAGAAGCCCCGGCGGGCTTCGGTCTCGAACGCCTCGCGACGGCATTCATGAATAGTCCAGGCTAGTATAAGCGGCGCGCGCGCCAGGTCAAAGAGAAATCTTGCCCCTGTCCCGTTGCGGTCTCTTCCATGTGAACGCTATACTGGCTGCACGAGGTCGTCAACTTCTGTACAAGGAGCGTAGTGAATGCCCAGTCCAACCGTTAAAGAAGTTGAAACTAGGCTTGAAACCGTTCAGTGCGCCATTTGTAAGGGGTCAAGCTTTGGGATCGATCAACGCTTTACGCAGGCGGATGGTGAATGGCGTGGCGTCTGTAAGAAATGCTA
>VBOM01000135.1 GCA_005877535.1 Nitrospirota bacterium
CGTTCAAACAGACGATGTCCCGTTTGGGTCCTTTACGCCCTTGGAGAATGTCACGAGTGATCGCGGCATTCTCTTGCGCCGTCCCTCCGGCAAGCTGTTTGGCCGGGACCAGCGTCAGTCCAAACTCCGCCGGGTCCAGCATATAGTTCGCGAGTATGCCCCCTTTGGCTTCTGAAACCTGGGTTGTTGCGGTAAGGGTGATCTCATCGAGTCCGTCCATCCCATGTACGACAAAGCAATGTTGTGATCCCAGATGCATGAGCACATTCCCTAGCAGGGAGGTCAATCGCCCCTCATAGACGCCGAGCACTTGAATGGTGGCTCCCGCCGGATTGGTCAGGGGGCCCAAGAGATTTAGCATGGTTCGGATGCCCATTTCCTGTCTTGGGCCGGCACAATGTTTCATGGTTCCATGATAGAGCGGGGCGAACAGAAATCCGATCCCGACCTCATTGAGACAATCCGCCACACGTTCGGTCGGCAGCTCGATCTTGACCCCGAGGGCCGAGAGAACATCTGCACTCCCTGATTTGGATGACACGGAACGGTTGCCGTGCTTTGCCACGGTCAAACCTGTGCCTGCGACGACAAGTGCCGTTGTGGTGGAAATATTGAACGTGTGGGCCCCGTCCCCGCCCGTCCCACAAGTATCCACGATTAGGGGATCTCCGACGGCAATGCGAACGGCTTTGGCACGCATGGCTTGCACGGAGCCGGCAATTTCCTCGACGGTTTCTCCCTTCAGACGGAGCCCCATCAAGTAGGCGGCAATTTGAGCCGGAGACGCTCCGCCGTCCATGATCTCGAGCATCACCGATTCGGCCTCTTGTTCGGTGAGGGAGGCACGGTCGGCGAGTTTGGCAATCGCGTCTTTGATCATGGGTCGGAGACCAGGCGGGCCAGCTTACAGTTTAAGGAAGTTACGGAGGAGGTCCTTCCCCGCCATGGTGAGGATCGATTCCGGATGAAACTGCACTCCTTCGATGCCTAACGATCGATGGCGCAATCCCATGATTTCTCCCTCGGCCGTTTCAGCGGAGATCTCAAAACAGGAAGGCAGCGTTTCTCGCTTCACAATCAGAGAATGGTAGCGTGTGGCATCAAAGGGATTGGGCAGCTGATGGAAGATCGTTTTCCCGTCGTGCCGTATCTTCGACGTTTTTCCATGCATCAACTGATCGGCTCGAACGACTTCGCCGCCAAATGCCACGGCCAGAGATTGATGGCCGAGGCAGACCCCCAAGATCGGGAGACGCCCGCCAAAATGCTGGATAGTCTCAACCGATATGCCCGCTTCCATCGGTGTGCAGGGTCCCGGAGAAATGACGATGCGGCTGGGTTGCAGCGATTCGATCTGGTCGGTCGTAATTTTATTGTTGCGGAATACCCGAATGTCTTCACCCAACTCCCCGAAATATTGCACCAGGTTATAGGTGAAGGAATCATAGTTGTCGATCATCAGTAGCATGATTGTGCTCGGAACTTATGGCTGATGGCTAATCGCACGCGACGGAGCCTCTCTCTTGTTCGGGCCATATGCCGGTCACCATATGATCTTCCTATTCCAGCCCCTGCTCAGCCAGTTCGATAGCCTTCATCATGGCCTGAGCCTTATTACAGGTCTCTTCATATTCGTGTTCCGGGTTCGAATCGGCGACAATGCCGGCCCCGGCTTGAATGAAGGCCTGGTGCTTCTTCACGACGACCGTCCTAATATTAATGCACATGTCCATGTTGCCGGAGAAACTAAAGTAGCCCACCGCGCCGGCATAGGGGCCGCGCCTCGTGGGCTCAAGTTCATCGATGATCTGCATCGCTCGAATCTTCGGCGCACCGGACACCGTGCCGGCAGGAAAGCAGGCTCGCAACACGTCGTATGAGGTCTTCGACGCATCCAGTTGTCCTGTGACATTTGACACAATATGCATCACGTGCGAATAGCGCTCGACGTGCATGAGCGAATCCACAGTGATCGAGCCTGATTTCGCCACGCGGCCGACATCATTCCGCCCAAGATCGACGAGCATCACATGCTCGGCCCGTTCCTTTTCATCTGCCAAGAGCCGCCGTTCCATCTGTTGATCTTCTTCAGGCGTGACGCCACGGCGGCGCGTGCCGGCAATGGGACGGACGGAAATGACACCGTTTTCGCAACGGACGAGCGTCTCAGGAGAGGAACCAACCAGTTCGACCCCCGCGATACGGAGGTAATACATATAGGGAGAGGGATTCACCACGCGCAACGCACGATAGAGCTGCAAGGGCGACGCCTGGACATTGGTCTCCCATCGCTGGGATAACACCGCTTGCACGATATCGCCGGCCCGAATGTATGCCTTCGTCCGCACGACCATCTTCTCAAAGTCTGCCTTGCTCATGTTCGCCGTAAAGGTGACCGGGCGGCGGCGGCGATGCGGACGCGTTCGGCGAAGCGGACGTTTGAGCCTCGTGATCGTGCGTTCGATCCGTTCCGTTGCCGATCGGTAGGCGGCCTTGATGCCACGTTCCCCCTTTCCCGTGACATGGGCAGTGGCCACGACTTTGATCTTCTGAGCGACATTGTCGAAGATCAGCATCGTATCAGTGAGCAGAAAGGCGAAATCCGGCAGATTAAGTGGGTCCTTATGCCGGGCAGCCAAGTCCTCGAACGTACGCACCATGTCGTAGCTCAGATATCCGACGGCGCCGCCGACGAACGGGGGAAGGTCCGGCACAGTCACCGGGCGATAGCCCTCCATCATCTCCCGCAGACGCTCGAGAGGGTTCCCACGGCTGGAAATGCGCTTCTTGCTGGTGCCTTGAACGACAAGTAGGTCGCTCCGATCCTCGTACACGACAACGGGAGAACCACTGCCGAGAAAGGAATAGCGTGCCCATTTCTCACCACCCTCAATGGACTCCAAGAGGTAGGCTGAGGGGCCATGATCTATTTTGGCAAAGGCAGAGACGGGGGTGTCATAGTCCGCGAGAATCTCTCGATAGAGCGGAATAAGATTGCCTTTTCCGGAATACTGCCGAAATTGGTCGAGACTGAGTGAGTATTGCGGCGGGGCCACTTGGTCGTCCTATATTTATTCTTGGCCCACGATGAGTTTCTGTCCTACCTCGATAATGTCGTCCGGCAACTTGTTCCATTTCCTGACCTTGTCGACCGCGACGCCATACCGCCGACTGATCCGATAGAGCGTTTCGCCCGGCTTCACAACATGAACGGTGGGTGATCGCATGCCTCCCAGCGACGAATCTGTCCGCTCGGCGACAGCCGGAACCTCCGGAGCATTCCCGGAAGCCGACGCGCTCAGATCCACGGTATCGGGCGTCGTTTCAGCCGGCAGGGTCTTGCGCATCGGTCTTAGCGCACGCTTCATATCAGCTTTGGCCTTGCGGTCCAGCAGCGCAGATTCCTTCATAGCCTCGGCTTCTTCCTGCACGCGGGCCATTTGATCTCGAGCGGCTTGCAGCTGCGCGGTGAGTTCCCGATTCCTGGCTTCATACTCCATCAATTCATTTTTACTCCGCTTCGCTTCACTATCGAGCTCGCCGGTTCGCTTCTCTTCCTGCGCCAAAAGGCGTTGGAAATTCAGGCTACGCGCCTTTTCCGCATCGTATTTCTCCGCCATGACACATCCGCTCAACAACAGCCCTCCACAGATGATGGTGACGATTCGATAGCTGGATTTTGGCATCGACTTGTTCACGCGATTCTCCCCTTTCATGTATACCTCCTCTGACGGTCGTGAGAGAGTTTCCCTCTCGCAGCAAGGGGTGGACACTTGCTGTCGATCCATGGAAACTCAACCCAGTTAGGTTTCTTACAATAGTGTCTATCGCGGCGAAAGTCAAAGTGAACATAGCGCCTTCGTAGTTTGACCCACTCGCTAGCCCTGTGGTACGGTCGAGGCCGTAATTTCCTCTGTTCGTCACCATCCAGTCCTATGGCCCACGCCGACATCCTTCCCAGACTGATTGCCCTCAGGGACGAAATCAGGCGCCATGATTATCTGTACTACGTCAAGGATCACCCAGAGATTTCTGATTCCCAGTACGATCGCCTTTTTCGAGAGCTGATCGAACTGGAGCAGGCCCACCCTGAGTTGGTGACGCCTGATTCTCCGTCGCAACGTGTCGGCGCACCGCCGCTCCAGGAATTAGTCAAGGTGCCCCACGCACAGCCGATGCTTAGTCTGGACTCAATTATAGAGCAGAGCGAAGTCCAGGCATTCGACCTACGGATGAAACGCGAACTGGAAACCCTGTCCGTTGAGTACAGCGTGGAACCAAAATTCGATGGGTTGTCAGTCGAATTGATGTACGACCATGGATTCTTTACCCGCGGAGCGACCAGAGGTGACGGGATGACTGGAGAGGATGTGACCGTCAATCTTCGCACGATTCGTTCCCTGCCGCTGCAGTTACACGGAGGATCCAACCTGCCTGATCATCTTGTCGTGCGAGGCGAGGTGTATATGCGCCTCGACGATTTCCAAGCCTTGAATCGGCGTATAACGGAACGGGGCGACGACGCCTTTGCCAATCCACGCAATGCGGCCTCTGGTTCGCTCCGCCAATTGGACTCCACGATTACCGCAACCCGTCCATTGGTCGTGACCTGTTACGAAATCATGAACGTGTCCACGCCAGTCCCACCAACCCATTGGGATGAGTTGGAGACGTTGGCCCAGTGGGGTCTCCCGGCACCTGCGCTTCGGCGGCTCTGTGCTTCGATCGATGAGGTAATGGCGTTTCATCGTGAAACGGAATCAATGCGGGATCAGCTGCCCTATGAAATCGATGGCGTGGTGGTGAAGGTGAATCGCCGTGACTGGCAAGGCCGCCTCGGGATGAAGTCTCGCAGTCCTCGCTGGGCCATCGCCTACAAATTTACGCCGCGCAAGGAAATCACCATCGTCCAGGAAATAGTCGTGTCTGTCGGAAGAACCGGGACCCTCACGCCCGTCGCGTTATTGAAACCGGTGGAGGTCGGTGGCGTCACCATCAGTCGAGCCACGTTGCACAATGCCGATGAAGTGGCGCGGAAAGACATCCGGATTGGCGACACCGTCAAAGTAGAACGGGCCGGCGATGTGATTCCCGCGATCGCCGAGCGTGTCCCGGTCCCTGGTGAGCACCGCAGCACCCCCTTTTGCATGCCTGATTATTGCCCGGTCTGTGGATCGAGTGTCGGTCGCGAAGGTGCCTATTTCTACTGTACCGGTCAATTGGTCTGCGGCGCTCAATTGAAGGGGGCTATCGAACATTTTGCTTCCAAACATGCGCTTAACATCGAAGGCTTAGGGAAGAAAACCGTGGCGCAACTGGTTGACACGGGATTAGTGCGATCACTCGCTGACCTCTATCGTCTGACCAACGCAGACCTCGTCCGACTTGAAGGATTTGCCGATCGGTCCGCCACGCTCCTCTTAGATTCGATTGCTGGCAGTAAAACCGTCTCCCTGGATCGCTTTCTGATGGGACTCGGAATCCGGCAAGTCGGACAACATATCGCTAAAGTCCTGGCCCGTGAGTTTGGGTCCCTCGATGAGATCATGTCGGCGGATCGGGAACGGTTTCAACAGATTCGTGAGATTGGTCCTGAGATTTCCCAGGGCTTGGTGCTCTACTGGTCTGAGCCGCGCAACCGGGAGGTCATCGCACAGCTTCAGGAATCCGGCGTACAGGTTGCCCCAGGCATGGCAACGGGTGACCGGAAGAAATCCCCGCTCGCAGGGAAAACGTTCGTATTTACCGGTGGGCTGGATCACTTCACTCGAGACGGCGCGCAAGAGGCTGTGGAAACGGCAGGAGGGCGTGTGTCCTCAAGCGTGAGTAAAAAGACGTCCTATCTGGTGATGGGAAGAGATCCGGGCTCCAAACTGGACCAAGCTCGTAGGCTGGGGGTGACGATACTGACGGAAGTGGAATTTGCCGCTCTGATTGGGAAGTAAGAGAAAGGGCTTAGCTAACGAGGTCGAGGTTCGGAGCTTCAACGTGAGCGGGTAATTTCTCTTCACGAAAGATTTGGACACTGCGGATGGATCGTGGTTCTGCTTCATGGATGAGGATCCGGCAGTTGGCGATCCGCACTTCTTCTCCAACCTTGGGAATTCTACCAAGCTCCTGTTGAATAAGGCCGCCGATCGTCACGGCTTCATCGCCGAGGTCGACTTTCAGGAAATCGTTAACCTTACGCACTTCGGTTCTACTGTGAACAAGGATATGGTTCTTCCCTAACCGTTTGATCAATTCTTCCGTGATATCGGTTTCGTCCATGATCTCCCCGACCACTTCTTCGAGAAGATCTTCAAGCGTGACAATCCCCATCACGCCGCCGAACTCGTTGACCACGACGGCCATATGCCGTTTTTCCTGTTGAAACTGTTTCATGAGGTCATCCGCCGTCTTGCCTGAGGGAACGAACAGCGGGGGATAGGCTATGTCCTTGAGTTTCGACTCATTCTTCCCCTTGGCGAGTTCGGTCAATGCCCTCGTCTTGTAGAGAATGCCCGTGATGTTATCAAGCGTCGTATCATACACGGGGATCCGCGAGTATTTCGAGTTATAGAGGAGTTCTTGAGCCTCTTTCAGGCACAGGTTACCATCCAATGAAAAGACATAGAGTCGAGGGGTCATCGCGTCTTCAGCTGTGATGTCTTTGAGCTGGAAAACGTTCTTGATCATTTTCACCTTTTCGAACTCAATCGTCCCTGTCTTTCCCCCCTCATCCAGCATGATCTTCAGCTCTTCCTCAGTCACGAGGGGAAGCGTCAGACCTTTCCCTCCTGTCAGTTTGTAGATCAGCGGCACTATCACAAACAATAATGGTTTGAGAAGTAACTGAACTCCATAGACGGGGTAGGCCATGTTCAGAGTGACCGGAACCGCAAACTTGGCGGCTAATGTTTTAGGGATCACATCGACTGCTACCAAGAGGACAAAGGTCAACAGGCCGACCATGACGGCAATCGCCTCGTCAAAAGATGTTTGACCTCCATAGATACTCAGAGTCAGAAAGGTGGCATACATCGGCGTCGCCACGCCGACCAGGCGATCGCCGACCAAAATGGTCGAGAGGAGCTTTTGGGGGTCACTACGGAGATGGAGGGCTAACTTCGCTCGAGTATTCCCACTTTGGGCGAGCGCTCGCAGCTTCGTTGAGTTGACCGCAAAGAAACCGATCTCTGCCGTGGATATCACAGCTGAAAGAACAATAAGACCTAAGAGGATTAGGACATCCATGGATTAGAGGCGACCGACTATGTCGTTCGGCCTGGAATACCGGAGAACCCAGGGGCTGTCCCCTATCGCCTTGGACCGGCAATGTGAGATTTGGTCGAACAGCGTGACTTGATTGGGGCCTATCTGACCTGTATCCATTGGACTGTACATGTACCATACGACGGAGTGCTGAGCAAGCATATGCTGTAAACACGCCACAATATCAAGTAGTTGCACCGCATATTCGCGGAAAAACTGAAGAATTGGAAAGGCTGGCTCGATGAGTCTCGCTTTATTATGAGTCGTCTCGAAATACAAAGGCCTGGAGCCCAAGGGACGATTCGAGGTGGGAGGCGGCAGTTTCTGCCTGGGCTTCTCTGGAAAACTGACCAATATGAACTCGATATCTCGTTCCTTCCGGTAGAGTGACAACCTGGACTCTGCCTACTGAGTAAAGATGTTTCGCACGCTCCAAAAGGTTGAATGCATTCTGCCGATCGGAAAAGGACCCGACTTGCACTCGTAAGACCCCCATGTCAGCAGTCCTCCCTTGATACCCAACCACTCGTAATTCAATCTGGTCGGTTCCAATCCCGGTCATCCCCAACGCGCGCGCGCCGGCGAATGAGAGATCGAGCACCCGCCCCCTCGCAAAGGGGCCGCGATCGTTAATGCGGACGGTCACCTGTCGACCAGTAGTCATTGATCGAACCATAGCAATTGAACCAAGTGGCAAGGTCCGATGAGCAGCCGTGAGCTGATGCATGTCATACCGCTCGCCATTTGCCGTCTTGTTCCCGTGAAATCCTGGGCCATACCATGATGCGACACCACGCTCGACGAACCCAACAGGGTAGCCTGGGAAATAGGTAGGTTTGGGGACGCCGCTGCAAGCGGCCAGGCTCACGACAAGGATGGGTACGATAAGAAGGACCAGACTGCGGGACCAGCAGGCGTGGAATCCGTTCAACATACCTAGCAGGCTGCGAAACAACTATGTTGGCATACGAAAACTTCGATGGTCCCCACGTGCGGGACAACAGCGGAACACTCCTGCAGGAAGCTCAAAAAGTCCAGCCTTTTCACCCGCCCAATTTCGGCAACTACTTCACCCTTCCGCCCTGAGTCTGCCGAGACAGCCTCTTCGACCTGGGACGAGCCTTTTCCCAAACAAGGCCACAGCTCCTCGACTGACCTTCCTTTCACATTTCCCGCCTCACGGTTCCTAAGAGCAATGCGAGAACGCTGATGACTGACTTCTTCAACATCCTCCTAGAACTCGTCCAGCGATTGATCCCGAAGGATCGTGAGCGCTTTAGCTGTATTCGAGACTGTCAGAACCACGATCGCACGTTTCCCTTCGCGGGATGGGGTGCAATAGCCGCATTTAATATTAATACGAGCCTTAGTCAGCAGATCCGCCACTTCTTTTAAAGCCCCAGGCTTATTTTCGAGGCTCAAGAGCAAGGCGGTTTCCTCC
>VBOM01000377.1 GCA_005877535.1 Nitrospirota bacterium
AGCCTGATCCTCGCCGGAACAGCCATTGCCATCTATGGAGCACTCATTCCCCTCACGCTCATCGCAGCCCATTTGGTGTTTCCCCTCGCCATGCCTCTGACTGCCGCCCTGTTGGTCCTCGTCGGCACGACCATTTGGAGTCACCTCACCGCGCATCAACGGCTGATGCTCTTAGAGCAAGACATGCTCAGACTGCAGCAGGAGGCCGCCGCCGTGCGCGAAGCCCTGGTCCTGCGCGAGACCCGTGCAGAGACCTTGCAGGAAGATCTCGCCGTCGCGCGGGCCGGCATCATGCAATCGACAGGTCAACAGGAAGAACTCACCAGATCCGCGGACGTCCTCCGCTCCCAACTAGCCGACGCCCAGGCGCAGGAAGATGAAGCACGCCGGAAATTACAAGGGCTTGAACATCAGCTCCACAGTCTCCGCGCTGCGACCAGCGAGCACCTCGCGATGGGCGATGTGGAGCTCGATCGCCTCCGGGACGAATGCCGGCAGCTAGGCATCATTACCCAGGACCACGGCCTCTTGCGCCTCTATCGGGATCTCAAGAAAGGGGCCAAGTCGCCTCTGACGGTCCTTGTACTCGGCGAACCTGGGACCGGGAAAGAACTATTCGCCCGGGCAGTCCACCGGCTCAGTCCACGGGCCGGCAAGACCTTCATCGCCGTCAATATGGCGGCCATCTCCCCTGAGCTTTTCGTAAGCGAACTCTTCGGCCATACGAGAGGCAGCTTCACCGGTGCCATGGCCGATCGAAAGGGCTATTTCGAATTGGCCAACCATGGGACCATCTTCTTAGACGAAATCGGCGATCTGCGCTTGGAACATCAGAGTAAACTACTGCGGGTCTTACAGGAGAAGTCCTTCTATCGCGTCGGCGCGACAATCCCAACAACGGTGGATGTGCGTATTGTGGCAGCAACGAATCGCGATCTACAGCGCGGGGTTTCCGAAGGCTGGTTCCGTGAAGATCTGTATTTCCGCCTGACAGGTCTCGTGTTCCGGCTTCCGCCGCTGCGCGAACGGACCGGCGACGTGCCGATCTTCGCGGATATTTTCCTCACCGAAATCGCCACGCAGATGGGCAAGCCCGCGCCGAGGCTCTCAAATGAAGCACTCCTTGCGCTAGTCGAACATGAATGGAAAGGCAACGTACGGGAATTCCGGCATTGCCTTGAGCAGGCTATCGCACTCAACGACGGGCCCCTGCTCACCAAAGAGTCGTTGCGACTTGGCAGCGCATCCGCATCGCCCGCTGGTCGAGCCAAGCCGGCACAGATTCTGCCCGATCCGGCCAGCGATGCAGCGGTGTTGAATTGTCTGAGGCAGCATGGCTTCGATATGCAGGCGACGGCGAAAACGTTAGGTTGGGACCGCAGCACAGTGACGCAGCGATTAAAGGGCCTCTGCTTCCAAGCGCTGGTCGAAGCTGATGGCGATCAGGCTAAGGCCGCACTCGCCATCGCCGGCGATCCCAGCCGTCTGAGAACCGTTGAACTGAAGCTCATGGACTACCACAGTCATCTCATGTCCGTGATCGAACCCTTTGCCACAGCCAACGAGGCTCTCCTCGATTGTAAACGGCGATTCAAAAACCTCCCCGACCGACATTTCTCCTCAGTCGAGACGCTGGTTCGGCAGTTCTTTCGTACCAACCCTACAGATCATATCGGCCAGGCGAAAGGTTCCTAGTCTCCCTATTCGCCCGCGTGCATCTTGAACACAATTGGAATCCGGCGTGGTTGCTCCCGAATTGGGATCATGCTAGAGTAGCCCGGTGCGCATTATTGCCAAACGGACCCTTCGCGCATTCTGGAAACGACATCCGAAGGCGAAAGGTCCTCTGGAAGCGTGGCACCAGGAAGTCGCTCGGGCGAACTGGGCCACCCCTTCATCGGTGAAAGCTCAGTTTCGGTCAGCAAGTGTGCTGCAGGATAACCGAGTGGCGTTTAACATTGCGGGGAATCACTACCGCCTGGTTGTGAAAATCAACTATCCCTATCGAATTGTCTATATCCGTTTCGTTGGCACGCATGCAGACTATGACACTGTCGATGTCACAACTATCTGAAATTCCGGAGGCGTTATGAACGTTACCCCTATCAAGACCACGCGAGACTACGATCGCGCACTCCGTCGCATCGAACAATTGATGGA
>VBOM01000378.1 GCA_005877535.1 Nitrospirota bacterium
TGGTTTTCGGTCAGTGCCGAGGCCAGCACGCCGACGGACAGAAAGAGGGCGCCGAGGAGGACTAGTCCAAAATAGCCAGTCAACACGGGATACCAATCGAAATCACTGAATAGGGCAAGCATGAGCGGCATGAGACCGGTCAGCCCAAGTAAGCCTAGAAAGACGAGGAATACGCTCATGAACTTGCCGGCCACGATTTCGGTGATGCCGATCGGAGAGGTGAGCAAGAATTCAAAGGTGCGGAGTTTGCGTTCTTCGGCGAATAACCGCATCGTCAGGATCGGAAGGATAATCAGGAGAATAAATCGTACGCTGGCAAACAGATTCCGGAAGACCAGATCGTTCAAATTGATCTGGGCGCTTCCCTGCATCTGCGTCAGCTGAATCGCCTGGGCTCCGGCAAAAACAACGTAGAGATAGGCGAGCAGTCCCACGATCAGGAGAAACACTGTTCCCACGGCATACACCACGGGCGAGACGAAGTACGAACGTAGCTCTTTTGCGATGATGGCTTGGACTGGCGTCATGCTGGCTGGCCAGCTGGTTCTGCTGAGACGACCGCTGCGTCCGGCGCAAGGCCTTCCTCATGTCTGGTCAATTGGAGGAACACGTCTTCCAACGTCATAGAAATGGCTTTCAGTTCGAGCAGCCCCCATCCACTAGCGACTGCCAGGCGAGCCACTTCTTCCCGCACGTCCCGACCAAGCTCGCATTCCAGCAGAAAGGTACCAGAGGCACTGCTCGTGAAAACGTTTTGGACCCCCTGCACCGCCTTCAAGCGACTGTCGGTGTCCGCGGCGGGAGATTTGAGGGTCAGCGAGATCTTTTCAGACTGGCGCAGGCGCGCCGAGAGTTGTTCGGGTGTGTCTTCGGCTACAATACGTCCGCCGCTGATGATCACGACGCGCTGGCACACGGCGGTAGCCTCGGGAAGAATGTGGGTGCTGAGAATGACGGAATGGGATCCCGCCAAGTTCTTGATCAATTCTCGGATTTCGATAATCTGTTTCGGATCGAGCCCCACGGTCGGTTCATCCAGGATTAAGATCTGGGGATCGTGCAGCAGCGCTTGGGCCAGCCCGACGCGTTGGCGATATCCGCGCGACAGATTCCCGATGAGCCGGTGTTGCACCGTGCCAAGTCCGAGCCGTTCGATCTCACGCTGCATGGACGAGGCGAGGATTTTCCCTCCTAGACTACGGAGGCGGCCCACGAACTGAAGATACTCTGTAACCGTCAATTCCTGGTAGACCGGTGGAGTCTCCGGCAAGTAGCCGATCCGGCGTTTCACCTCCATCTGCTGGTCGGCACAATCGAATCCGGCCACTCGCGCGCTGCCTTCGGTGGCCGGCATAAAGCAGGTCAGGATGCGCATGGTGGTGGTTTTTCCCGCCCCATTCGGGCCCAGGAAGGCCAACACCTCGCCCTTGGCGACGGAGAAACTGATGCGATCAAGGGCGGTATGTTGTCCATACCGCTTCGTGATCTGTTGGACTTCAATCATATGTGGTGATTGGGTCGATTGAGTTGGGGAGTACTGCCGGCGGGTTGGTCGCTACACCCTACCAGGCAGCACATGGGCATCTTACTCAGTCGGATCGGGGCAGTCAACATCGTGCTCCAGTCGCATGCAACTTTACACGTTTTCTCCATCCTGCTAGAGTCCGCTCGCGCGTGGACAGGCCTGCCTGAAGGGGTCGATCAATGACGAGGGTGCGTCAAGCGAGAGGGGCATTATTCGCAATCGCTGCGTTGGTGCTGCTGCTCTGCATTCCGCCTGACAGTGAGGCAGCTAGCGGGCGGGCCTATCGGGTTCATGGCCAAGTGATAGCGGTGAACATCGCCCAAGCTCCCCATATGATTGTCGTCAAGACACCGTTGACTAAGCATGATGATATGACCGTGGGGGCCATGGTGACAGCCGAAACCAGGATTGTGCGAAAGGGGAAGCGGGTTGCACTTCAGACTATCAGAGTGGGTGAGGTGGTGTGGATGACCTATGTCAAACAGCGAGATGGGGTATTTGCTCGGATCATTCAGGTTCAGTAGCGCTTCTAGTTCAGACTCCCAAGACAATAATGGGTAGGGTTACTGCGTGGCTTGAGGTTATCTTCGCGCTAGGGGGCTGTATGAGGGTTTCAGACGCACCATCAATCAATCCGTCCGCGTTGGTGCCAATCATGGGTTGACGGCGCAAGTACTTTCTTCTATATACATGGCCCTCTAGGTTCCCAGCCAAACAAGATTGTTGGTTCATTGGCGTAAGGTTCCTTATCGGTGTCTCCTTTTCCCCTCAGCCCAAACGTAGGGGTTAGGGATACGCTCTCGGTATTGTTGGACGATCGGTTGGACCGTACTGTGAAGCTGCGCAGGCCAGGATCCTGT
>VBOM01000379.1 GCA_005877535.1 Nitrospirota bacterium
GATCGCGACTGGTCATGTCGTCGTCGGCGAACTGATGGGGCAGGACACCGCCAAGGAACGGTCCGTGTTCGGCGAGACCCCGAATCTCGCCGCCCGCCTCCAAGCACTGGCACAACCCAATCAACTGATCATCGACCCGGTGACAAAACGTCTTGTCGGACATGAATTCGAATTCGGGGATCTTGGCGCCGTGTCGCTGAAAGGGTTCGACACACCCGTCCAAGCCTGGCAGGTTCTGAGTATCAGAGTGTCGGCCAGCCGGTTTGAGTCCTATCGAGCCAGCCACTTAACCAATTTCGTCGGCAGAGAACAGGAGCTCTCACTCCTGTTGGGTCGCTGGCGCGAAGCCGTCGGCGGCGAAGGACAGGTCATGCTCCTGTGCGGGGAGGCCGGAATCGGCAAATCGAGAATGACCCGAAGTTTCTGTGACCGCCTCGCCGATGAACGGTGCCAGACGATTCAATTTCAATGTTCACCGTACCATGCCAATACGGCACTCTACCCGGCGATCAATTTTCTGCGTCAGGCAGCGGGAATTGCCGGTCAGGACAGTGCCGAAGAGCAGTTGAATAAGCTCGAAGCCATGATGACCGAAAGCGGAATCGAGAACCAGGACACGGTGTCATTATTGGCGGATCTGCTCTCGATTCGAGGAGATCACCGGTACCCGGCGCTCACTGTGTCATCCGAAAAACGCAAGGACATGACGCTGGAAGCCCTCGTGCAGTATCTACAAGGGCTCGCCGATCGTTGCCCCGTGTTGTTCATTATGGAAGATGCCCATTGGCTGGATCCCACGACGTTGGACCTCATGGCGCGAATCATCGACCGCGTTCGGCAGATGCGCGTGTTGTTGCTGATGACCTTTCGCCCCGAGTTCAAGCCGGTGTGGGCGGACTATAGTCACGTGACGTCCCTGACCCTCAGCCGGCTTCCACGTCGGCAGAGCGCCGAACTCGTGGTGGCGATCACAGGAGAAAAAGCGCTGCCGCCCGAGGTGCAGCAGGCGATTCTGGCGAAGGCCGACGGCATACCCCTCTATATCGAAGCGTTAACGGAAAATGTGTTGGAATCCGGGCTGCTGACGGAGAAAAACGATGAATTTTCGGTGAAAGCCTCATTAACCGAATTGCCCATTCCGGACAGTCTGCATGCGTTACTCATGGAACGGGTGGACCGATTGGGGTCGGCCAAGGACATTGCCCAAACCGGGGCAGCGATAGGGCGTGAATTCACCTATGAACTGTTACAGGCCACTCTCGAAGTGCCGGACAGCGAGTTGAAGAATGCCCTCGACCTGTTCGTTGCGTCCGGGCTCGTGTTCCAAGAGGGCGAGATACCCCTTGCGACCTACCACTTTAAGCATGCGCTCGTCCAGGACGCGGCCTACAGCACACTACCCAAGAAACCCCGGCGCGCCCTCCATGCTCGCATTGCCAAAACCCTGGAGCGTCGGTTCGCCGAGCGGGTAAAAATGGAACCGGAACTCCTGGCATACCACTATGAACAGGCCGGATTGGCCGATCCGGCCGTGGCGTATTGGGATCGTGCGGCGCGTAGAGATGCCGAACGATCAGCCAATATCGAAGCGCTCAATCATTTTAATCGGGCGCTGGAGTTGCTCAAGGAGCTGCCGGAAGGCTCGGAGCGAAATGCCTTGGAGTTGGAGCTCCTACTCGCACGCGGAGCCCCCTTGCTCTCCGTCCAAGGCTATGCATCCGACGATATGGAACACAATTATCGAAGGGCGAAGGAGTTGCTACAGGAGCACAGTGATTCCGTGCATCAGTTTCGCGCCAGTTGGGGATTGTGGGTTTTTCATATGTTCAGAGGGCAACTCGCCAATGCGCGTGGTCTAGCCGAAGATCTCCTCGCTCTAGCTCACCGTGAGCAAAGCTCGGATCTACTGGTTGAAGCTCACCGATTTGTGGGTACGACCTATTTCTACCTTGGCCGGTTTGACGAAGCCAGAACCCATCTGCTCACCGCAAAGTCCCTGTACGAGCCGAATCAACACCGCGCACATGCCTTACTTTACGGCCAAGATCCCGGCATAACCGCGAGGATTTTGCTGGCCAGGACATTATGGATACTAGGT
>VBOM01000380.1 GCA_005877535.1 Nitrospirota bacterium
ATCGAACTTGGAAGATTTATGGAATACTCCTCGTCCTTGGTGGGTTACTGTTCGGCGACATTGCAGATTACCCCAATGCCGGCTCGTCGTCTGAACCGACTTTACCATCTGCCTTTGTCCCATCTGTTCAGTCCGCAGAGTCAGCGCTTCACGACGCCACGCCACCCTTCGATCGACAGTTACATCGCGTCGCGAAGGACCCCCTGCAAAGAGCCAAAGACCTGCTGGAGGCGATTCAGCTACATGCGGGCAAAGCCCTCCCTGGATATATCGGCGGCGGGGCGTTTCAGAATCGGGAAAGACTTCTGCCTCGCGGTCACTATCGCGAGTACGATGTGAATCCCAAAATTCGCGGCCAAGCGAGGGGGGCGGAACGGATCGTCATCGAGCAAGACACTGGCAGAGCCTACTATACCGGTAACCATTACCGAACGTTCATGCCGTTGAATGAGATCCCATGACTCCGAAACACACAGTGACATTGAGCGCCTACCTTCAATCGACGAAGGCCCCCTGGACCTCATTGCTTCTTGTCACAGCCGAACAGCGCGCCGAGTCTCTGGTGCGCCCACTAACCGGGTTGGCGCTGAAGGTCATCAAGGGCCGGCAATGCAAGACGCCGGCAAATCTGTTTGTGGAATTCGCACGGGCATTGGAGTTCCCCGACTACTTCGGCCACAACTGGGACGCCTTGGAGGAATGTCTGGCCGATCTGGAATGGCTGCCGGCAAAAGGCTATGTTCTGCTCATCACCGATGCGGGATGCGTATTGCACGACGACGAAGAAGAGTATGAAACCTTTCTTGAGATCTTACGTGATGCGGGCGAGGCTTGGGGAAACGGACAGGCGGAAATGGGCGCGCGACGAGCAACGCCCTTTCACGTCCTGTTCGTTGTGTCGGAGCGGGAGAAAACCAAGCGGGCCCACTGGGGGATGAAAGAAATCATTGCGGAACCGACTCACAAGGCAAATACGCGGCAGCGATCTCCCAAACGTAAACCTTCACACTCCTAGAGTTAGTTGATAGCGAACCAGCCTGCGGGATTGACCAGTTGCTCAAGATGCTTCAGGGGAAAATCGGAATGTAACTTCCGGTAGATCGACAAGAAGATTCGCCTGCCCTACGGGCGAATCTTCTTGGTTGTGTTCAGCAAGCCTGTCCAGCGGAAGATTGCAGAAAACAGCTCCGTCGCAGCTCCAGAACGTGAGACTGTTTGAATCGATACCTGCCAGCGGGCTTCGACGGCGCGGCGATGAAGAACGCAAATGCCATACGTTTCCTGAACATAGTCGAGAGGCGCCTTCTCGCCCACCAGCTCGGGTTTTCCTTCTTGTCGGCACCACGAACAGACAATCTTCATCGTTACTCTCTTAATCGCTTTCTAGAATTCAGAATACTGCTCGCCTGATACTAATTAGCTAATTAGGCAAGAGTCGGGCCTCCCTCGGTTGGTAGCAAGAATCAGCTCATTTGCAAGTGATTACGAAATGTCGCTGCCTCGCGGTAAAACAGCCCGTATCAAAAATGTTGAGGACTGTATCTCTTCAGAAACCTTTTGACCACAGTTGCCTGATTGCGCCACATGAACCTCTTGTTTCTTGACCGAGGTTCGACTGCGTGGTACTGTGCGCCCCCATTATGAAAACCACTCGTTCCGCCAAGCTGTTTGCCGACGCGCAGCAGTTGATTCCCGGGGGTGTGAATAGTCCGGTGCGAGCGTTTGGCTCCGTCGGAGGCCAGCCCCGGTTTATCAAGCGTGCCAAAGGCGCTCGCCTCTATGACTTCGATGGAAATACCTATATCGACTACGTCCTGTCATGGGGCCCGATGATTTTGGGTCATGCCGCCCCATTGGTCATCAGCACGATCAAAAAGGCTGCCGCAAACGGAACCAGTTACGGCGCGCCAACCGAGTTGGAAGTCATCCTCGCCCGCATGATCCACCAGGCCTTCCCATCAATGGAAAAGGTCCGACTCGTCAGCTCCGGCACCGAGGCGGTCATGAGCGCGATTCGTGTCGCGCGTGGCTTTACGAAGCGAGACAATATTTTGAAATTTGAAGGATGCTATCACGGCCACAGCGATTATTTGCTGGCGAAGGCCGGTTCAGGTCTGGCCACGTTGGGGATCCCGGATTCGCTTGGAGTTCCGGCTGACTTTGCAAAACACACCTTGACCGTCCCTTACAACGACATCCGAGCGGTTCAACAAATCGTCAAGGAACATCGGAACACGTTGGCCTGCATTATGCTCGAACCGATCGCGGCGAACATGGGCGTTGTGCCTCCGGCGCCGGAGTTCCTTGAGTCACTCCGTCGACTCACCGCAGAGCACGACATCCTCCTGATTTTCGACGAGGTGATCTCCGGCTTTCGCGTGACCTACGGGGGAGCCCAAACGCTCTACGGCATTACTCCGGATTTAACTGTGCTGGGGAAAATTATCGGCGGAGGATTACCGGTCGGAGCCTACGGAGGGAGAAAAGAGATCATGGATCTGATCGCGCCGTTGGGGCCGGTCTATCAGGCGGGGAC
>VBOM01000442.1 GCA_005877535.1 Nitrospirota bacterium
TCTTCCCGCAACACCGGGAATATCTTGGTGAATCCATCGGGGTCCAGTCGAAGCGAGGCTGTCCCTACGATTGCGCTTTCTGCCTCTACCCGTACATTGAAGGGAAGCGGGTCCGCTATCGGCCACCCTCCATGGTCGTCAAGGATATTTCTCAGCACTACCATCAATGGGGCGCCAGGCGTTTCTGGTTCACGGATGCCCAATTCATTACAGGGAAAGAAGCCTACCCCCAATGCACCGAAATCCTTGAACGGATTCTCGCCGAGAAGTTGGAGATCGAGTGGTCCGGCTATATTCGGACTTCGCTCATTACACCGGAGTTGGCAAAACTCATGGTCCGGTCCGGGGTCGGCGATCTCGAAGTCGCAATTACGTCGGGCTCCCAAGTCGTGCTGAACAACCTCCACATGGGATTCAAGCTTGAGCGGCTGTACGATGGCTGTCGCTATTTGGCCGAAGCGGGATTCAAGGGGAAGGTCATTCTCAACTACTCTTTGAACTCCCCGAAAGAGACAGAGGAGTCGCTGCTCCAAAGCGTGGAGTCCTACAAGGTGGTCGCCTCGATCTTGGGTGAGGAGCGCGTCTTTCCCCTCATGTTCTTTCTGGGCATTCAGCCGAACACCGATTTGGAACAACGGTTGTTAGAAGAGGGGTACCTCTCGGCCGGCTATAACCCTCTGATGCTGACTCCGACGAGTATCAGAAAGCTCCTCTATAACCCGGCGCCGCTCAACTCGTTCATCGCCAAGGCCTGTCTCCGTGCCTGGGAACGGAAAGAAGGAAGCCGGGACCCACGGAAATGGACGGGATCCCTATCCCAAGACCCAAACGAATCAGGCTCCTATGCCGACAAGAATTTGATCCGAGGGATCGAAGGGAACTCTGGACGCGATGCCCTTCTGTCCCTGGAAGAAATCCTCCGCTCCCGACAATCGATTCGCTCCGCAAAGGATTCGAGCGAAAGATCCGTCGTAACCCCGGCATCCTGACATCGCCTCACTAACCCACGTCGACGCCTTGCATTCGAATTCAGACCGGTGCTAGCATACACGGTCTTTGAGGCTGGGGAAGTAGGTCAACCGTTTGGAAATTTTGACAATTACTCTCATTCGCCCCAGCCTGGAGGGCATCTTGAGGAGACATCTCGATGTATAAGACGATCTATGTCCCGGTCGATAACTCCGACCATTCCAACAGTGCCGTCGACGTCGCTGTTCACTTCGCCAAAGCCTTCGGCTCGAAGATCGTGGGCAGCCACGTCTATGCCGCCAAAATGCATGACAAACGCTTCAAACAGATGGAAGCGGGCTTGCCCGAGGAGTACCACGATGAAAAAGAGCTCGACCGACAGCGCCAAATCCACGATTCGCTAATTACCCGCGGGCTCCAGATCATCACCGACTCCTACCTCGACTACGTCGATAAGAAATGCGCGGAAAACAACCTGCCGATTGAGCGTCGCTCGCTCGAAGGCCGGAATTGGAAGGTGTTGGCCGAAGACATCAACACCAATGCCTACGACTTGGTGATCATGGGTGCCCTGGGTGTCGGGGCGGTGAAGGACAGCGTGATCGGCAGCAACACCGAACGCGTGCTTCGTCGCGTGCGCAATTCGGACATGCTGATCATCAAGCAAACCCAGCCCATGACCGGCGGGAAGATCGTAGTCGCCGTGGACGGCAGCCCCTATTCCTTCGGCGGACTCATGACCGGCCTGACGCTGGGCAAGGCCTTCAACATGCCGGTCGAAGCCATCTCGGCCTTCGACCCCTATTTCCACTATGCCGCCTTTCACAGCATCTCCGGTGTCCTCAACGAGGAAGCTGGCAAGGTGTTCCGCTTCAAAGAGCAGGAAAAACTCCATGAGGAAATCATCGACAGCGGCCTTGCGAAGATCTACCAATCGCATCTGGACATCTGCCGCGAGATCGCTCAGACCGAGCAAACCGACGTCAAGACGACTCTGCTGGACGGCAAGGCCTTCGAGAAGATCATTCAATACGTGCGCAAGGATATTCCGGCATTACTGATCGTCGGACGGATCGGCGTGCATAGTGATGAGGATATGGACATCGGCAGCAACACGGAA
>VBOM01000443.1 GCA_005877535.1 Nitrospirota bacterium
CACTTCACCGAATGCCGTGTACTGCCAATCAAGAAAATTCGCATCCGCGACGCAGATGAAAAACTGTGAGCCGGCGCTGTCCGGATCGTTCGAGCGAGCCATGGAGAGCACCCCGCGCTTGTGTGGCTTGCTGTTGAACTCGGCCTTGACCTTGTGCCCCGGCCCCCCCATGCCGTGCGACGCACGGTCAGGATTCTTGCTGTTGGGATCGCCGCCTTGGATCATGAAACCGGGAATGACCCGATGAAACGTCGTGCCATTATAGAAGCCTTCTTGGGCCAGCTTCATAAAGTTCTTCACATGCCCTGGCGCCACATCATAAAATAATCGCAACACAATTTCGCCCAACTGCGTTCCCTTGCTGCTGACGGAAATGGTGGCTCGCGTTTTCTCTGTCGGCTCTGACATCGTCTTGCACCCTTTCTTGGTTAGCGAAAACGGAAGGGGGACGGGGCCACCCCTCCCTCAAGACCCTCATTGATAGGACTCCAGGTCCGTCCGTCGTCGTCGCTTCGGAATGCCCCGTCGCTCGTACCTACATAGAACACTCCAGCGTCGGACTCGATCAAGACTTGGATCGCCATACTCGTCAACCCCTTATTGAGCGGCACCCACTGACGCCCCTTATCAGTCGTTTTGAAAATACCATGTCCCGTCGCAACAAAAAGCCCCCGGCTGTTGAACAGAAGCCCGCGAATCGAATCGTTCGGGAGCGCCCGGCTGATAGGCAGCCAGGTTACGCCCCCGTCGGCACTGCGAAAAACGCCTCCGTCGAACGTACCGGCATAGATGCCACCCTCGGAATCGATCGTCAGCACCCGAATAAAGTTCTCCGTCATACCTTCATGATCTTTGAGTCCATTTTGCTGACGCACCCAGCCGGTCGATTGGGCCTTAAATCGCACTATGCCTTTCCCAGAGGTTCCGGCAAACAGCGTCCCGTCGGACGAGAGGGCCAAGGCATGGACCAGGATGTCCTCGAGACCGGTGGTAACAACCGACCAACGATCGGCAGCGGCGAGTCGATAGACCCCGTCGCCAGTGCCCGCATACACCCCGTCGCCCACGGCAAGAAGGACCTTGATTTCCAGGCGCTTGAGCCCGCTATTGATCGCTTGCCAGCTCTTCCCCCGATCGCGCGAACGAAAGACCCCGCCACGGAAGGTTCCGGCATAGATCGCGCCGTCTTTCCCCGTGGTGAGCGTCAGAATGAACGGATCGGTCACACCCTGGCCAGATTTCGTCCAGGTGGCGCCACGATCCTCGCTGTAAAAGAGACCAAGGCCGAACGAGCCGGCATAGACCAGATTGTTCCCAACAGACGTGAGTGCCTGAATGCTCGCGGCCTGCTGACCGGAGGGATCGTATTGAGGCTGAATTTCCCCATGGCCTGGGGTTTGCTGCGGAGAGGGCGGGACCGGCGAGGGTGGCTGAGTGGCTGCCCCTGCTACCCCACCTGCACTCCATATAATAATACTCAGCCCAACGACTGTAGGTATCATCCAAGGTCGAACCATCGTCTACCCCGCTACCCCTTTCCCACTTACCAGCTGCTAGCAGACTGCTGAAAAACCATTTTGGCACAGCAGAACTTCAGCGGTACGACGTTTAGAACAAGCTGAGTCCCACGCAGAATGCTCAAAAAGGCCGTCCAGCAAGGTCGGCCCGCCCCGTCCAAAAATGCGTGCGCCAAGAATTCCGATCTCATACAACACCATCAAGGGCACGGCCATCAAGAGCATGGTAAAGAGGGTCGCATCAGGCGTGACGATGGCCGACAGGATCAATGCGGCCATGATCGCGTGTTTCCGATACTTCGCTAACACCTGGGCCGAGACCACACCGGCCCGCGCCAGGATGGTGAGCACCAGCGGTAGTTCAAACGCACAGCCGAATGTCAGCAGAAATTTGACGTTGAAATCAATATAGGTCCCGACACTCAATTGCGGGGTGACATCGTGATCCATGCCGAAGCTGACGAAGAAATCGATGACCAGGGGGAGAATCACGAGATTGCAAAAGATCAAACCGAAGGCGAAGAGAGCTCCCGCCAGAGCAAACAGTGGAATGCCCCAGCGTTGCTCCTTGGGGAGCAGCGCTGGTTCAATAAACTTCCAACACTGATAAAAGATGACCGGCAGGCTCGCCAGGATCGCCGCGAGAAAGGAAACTTTGATCGAGGCGAACAAGGCTTCCGTCGGTCCGTAGAACACCAGTTGGTTGGGAAACGGACGATTCAACCATGCGACCATATCGCTGGAAAAGCGAAAGGACACCATCAGGGCCACCAGAATCGTGGCCCCGATGATAATCAGACGTTTCTTGACGGTCCGGATATGTGCGGCAAGTGGATTGAGAATCTGTGGCATGACTCCGGTCTCGGTTGCTGGTTGACGCCAGCCCCACGACGATGCCTCTCACTGTGGAGCAGCCTGCAGTTCGTGGTCTCGCCAGGTACGAATCATCTCGGCCATCTTGTCTTTCTTCGCCAACTTCTCTTTGTGTAATTCCTTCATTGTCAGCTCTTCGGCCGGAGTCAGTACGTGGCGCTTCTGCAATTGGATTAATTCCAGATCTAAACGGTGGTGCGCCTCTTCCAGTAAACAGAATTCGTGACTGGATTGGCGCAACCGTTCCGCAATCATCGCAACCATACTGTCTGTCAGCATGTCGCACCTCCTGGCTATGAGATTATTGCAGCGGCCTGATACGTCCTCCCTCGCGATCGACTTCGTGTGTCCGTAGAGGACCCGACTCCGACACAATCGGGTCCAGTTCCATCAGCAGCGCATCTTCTATGGGATTGGTATAGTACATTGGCCGCGTCGTCACGTCGCGAAACCCAAGGCTTCGATACAAGGCATGGGCGGCATGGTTCGAGGCCCGCACTTCGAGCACAGCACACATGGCCGCTTGTGTCAGGCCCGCCTCCAGGGCCTGTAGGACCAAGGCCTTGGCGATTCCCTTGTGCCGCATCGACTCGATGACCGCCAGGTTCATCAGCCGTACTTCCTCGAAGACGACCCAGAAGCAGAGATACCCGACAATTGAGATGGAACCAACGTCGCTCGGCGGCACCAGCTTTGCCAATAGAAAATGTGCAAAGGGATTGCCGCTCAGTTCCGCCTCTAACATTTTGCGCGTCCAGGGGGCCGAGAAGCAAGCTTCTTCTATATGGAGAATGTCCGGCAGAGACTCGACGGTCGCCGGCTCGATGATCCATTCGCCCATCATCAGTCCCTCTCTGGCAGGATGCTGAAAAGGGGCTGGATGGCTGGAACGATCCCTGTGCTCGCGCAACGCGCGGCCTCAGAAGAATGCGAGGGAGCAGGCAGGCCGTTCTTCTTGCTCGCAGAGCCCCCACGATAAAGCGGTGGTCGCTCGATGCGCGCAGTGAAGAACATTCTGCCTACTCCCTCTGGGGAAGTTGGGGAGTCCGAAGGTCCTCGTCCCATGCGCGCAGTTGGGATCATCCCAGCCACCCCTTATTAAAGTGATAGTTCACTGTGGCCTTGCTTGGGACAAGGCGCGTCCCTGGGCGAAGAGGCTGTCTTGGCAGACTCAGGGCGGGAGGGTGAAATAACCGCCAGGGTTGGGCGGGTAAGACGTCTGGCCTTTTTGAGCATCCTGCGGAATACCCCCCTCGTTATTCAATGGCCTGGCCACGTAGTCATGCCCCATCTCTTGTTCCGCCCTTGCTTTGTCCTCGCGCCGCCCTCATGTGACCAGACGGAGTCCGTGCTGCGGCCACACGCGCGCTCCCTTTTTCTGCTACCCGTTTCTGACGCAGTGCCACCGGCGACAGGCCGCCGGACTCTTCGTATTTCAATTCTGCAGCGGTGCGTTGCACATACAGCGGACTTATGCCAATTCCTGCCGACTCACCTCGTCGGAGCCGCTCAATTCCTGCCAACCCGATCGAGACGGCCGAGGGTTTCATAGCAGGATCCGGCGCCTCGACGACCTTGGCGGAAGGAGGAATCGAAGCACGGATGGCTGACGCTTCGACCGTCCAACCTTCCCCAAATACGAGAACCGTTCCAGTGAGACTACTCCCCAGCATCGCGGCAGTACCCACCTGCTCTGACATCAC
>VBOM01000432.1 GCA_005877535.1 Nitrospirota bacterium
TGAACACCTCGGCCAGAGTCAGTTGCACCTCCGTTTCAAGATCCTCGCCCTGCATAGCAAATCCACGACTATGGCCGGCTCGCCCTCGTCCTTTGAACAGATTCTCGAAAATGTCGGAAAAGCCTTCTCCTCCGAACGAAGTCTCCGGACCGCTCTCCCCGCGGGCACCGGCCTGCCGGCGCGCCTGCTCGTAGGCCTCGCCCTGTTCCCAGTTGGCTCCATATTGATCATATTTCCTGCGTTTGTCCGGATCGCTCAAAACTTCGTGCGCCGCGTTCAGCTCCTTAAACTTCTTCTCCATCTCGAATTTCTTGGAGCCGCTATGGAGATCAGGGTGGACCTGGCGTGCGAGGCGACGATAGGCCTTTTTGATGTCATCCGCTGACGCAGATTTGGGAAGACCGAGAACCTGATAGTAGTCGCGAGGGGGCATAGCCATGGCAGGGAACTAAGGCAGCTTCCGACCGTCAATCGTCATTTGGTACCAGTTGAAAATGATCACATTCGTATCCGTCAGACTCGAACGCAACACATCTAAAATGCAGCTTACGGGGTCGATGGGAGCTTTTCAAGTGCTGATGGGGACAACGTATGCTTACGGGTGTGCCTTTTAGCGTGGGACGACGGTCTTGGCCCTCGCCATCATTTTGCAGTAGGAGCAGACTTCGGCGGTGGTGGGCTGGCTGCAAGAGGTGCAAGGGTGGAGGACGGCCCGGTCCTTCTCCGTCATGGTAGCCGCAGTGAGCTGCTTCTTGCTTTGCTTCTCGAGAAACCCCCAGTAGAACATCTGCTTTGTGCCCGGCGACTCCGTCTCAAGTCGATTCAAGACTTCCTTGTACAGGAGCACCTTGGAGCCCTTGGCCATGGGGCATTCCTCGACGATGTAATCGATCCGGTTCAACACCGCATAGGCCGCAAGTTCCCGTTCCGAGAGCCGGTAGAGGGGCTTCACCTTCTTGGCAAAACCTTCCACGGAGGCCGGCAACGCAGGCCCCTGCTTATCCAGATATTCCTCCTGCCAATGCAACACGTTGCCCAGGAGCCGGGCCGCTTCGTCATCGAGATTGTGGCCCGTGGCCATCACATCGTAGTGCTGTTCGATCGCCACGTGGTTAAATTGGTAGCGTTTGATGGTCCCACATGTGGAACAAGTCGGGCGATGGATGAGCTGGGCCAGTTCCTTGATCCCCGCTCCGGCCTCCTGTTCGATCGTATGGAGGTGCAAGGTGGCTCCAAGAGGGGCAGCGACCGCCTCGGCGAACTTCGTCACCTTGGCATGCGACTGCTCAGAATAGGTCCCGATGCCGAGATTTACATAGAGCGCGTCGGCGCGATAGCCGAGCTTGAGCAGAATATCCCAGAGCGCCAGGCTGTCCTTCCCACCGGACACCGCCACGAGGATCCGGTCTTCCTTCCCGCACATCTTTTCCGACTTGATCGCCCGCGCAACCTGATCGTGGACGAAGCCGTTGAAGCAGCCTTTGCAGAAGGCCGCATTGTGGCGCGGGAGGCCGATCACCGCTTTGGTTTTACATTTGGTGCAATTCATTGTTTCACAATGTTGAATGGTGGGTGGTGAATGTTAAATTTCAGAGGCTCTTTCCATTTATCATTCAACATTTAACATTGAATATTGGTGATCACCCACCGGAGATCACTGGTCGGATTTCGATCTGATCGCTGTCGTACAACATCTCGTCTTCGGTGACGAGATCAGCGCCTTTGATTACGAGATGCGCTTCGACGACGAGATTCAACTCACGCAAGAGTTCTTTGGCTCTCTTGGGGCCTTTGACTTCGACGGTTCTGGCTGGATGGCTCAGTTGAACTTGCATGGGAGGATCATAAGCCGCCGATACAGGAGGGAGCAAGGGGGCAGCGAATGGGTAAGATGTAAAAAGGTAAAACTAGAAGGAAGAAGGAGAAAACCGGTTAAGGCAAAAAGGACATCTTGTTGGTTGCGTAGCTTAGACTACCGTCGAGGATTGAAAACTATCCGTCGTGTTGCGCTTCGTAACATTCATCGAGCAGCCGTCCCATATCTGGGCCTGGCCGGACTCCCAATTCCAGCAGATGACGGCCCATGACGAGGAGCGTGGGAGCCTGGTCTTCAATTTCCAGTCTGCGAGCATGCTCCAATAGCCAGGTGCCGGCAGGAAATCCGTCAAGGGGTTTTGGCGGACGGCCCGCGTAATCGGCGCGCGCGACGCGCACCAGTCGGTCGATCCGTTTTATCTGCCTGGCAAGTCGTCGAACCGCGCTGTCTGAGGCGTTCGCGTCATGCAGCGCACGGAGGCGGAGGTGGCAGAGCACATGAGGAATCACCTCGTTTATCAGATCGTCTTGGTTCGTCAGTCGTTCGAGGAAACGTCTCGTCGGGGCCTCTCCTTGCAGTTCGTGGCCGCGCGACGTTATGAGTCCAATGTCAGTTGTGGTCGTTGCAGGTTTTCCGAAATCGTGACAGAGGATGCAGAGGCCTACGATTAGATCGTCGTCTTGAATGCCGGTACGTTCCACGGCGAACCAGTCC
>VBOM01000433.1 GCA_005877535.1 Nitrospirota bacterium
ATCTTCATACTCGGTTGCCGGTTGATGCCAACGAAGAAACAACCTTCTCCATCGACAAATCCAACGACCCAGTCGGCACTCAGTCTTTCCTGCTGATTGTCTGCACCGGATGGATTATCACTCGAATTGAGTACCACCGGATTCTCCAGATATTCCAGCATATAGCCAGATGCACTTCCTGTCATTGCTGACAGGAGGGGCTCGCGATGAACCTTAGGACCGTTCAATGTTGTTGCTCTCACAGAGCTTCTTTGTGAGGACCTGGACATTTCTGCCAGGCTCTGCATGTCGCCATGCAGTTCGGACTATATCATCTCAAATTCAATCGGAATGACTTGAGTCTGGCGTGTAGTCTCTGAGGATTCTGAGTGTTGTCACTCAGTCTTTCCTGCTGATTGCCCGCACCTTGTGGATTGTCACTGCCACCGAATTCGTGGCGAGTACCAAAGGATACACCGGGTGTTCCAGCATTTAGCCAGATTTGTTACGGAACTACAGTGGTCCATTCCATAGTTACGGCCGCCGTTTACTGGGGCTTCCCTTCAAAGCTTTGCCTTGCGGCTAACTCCTCCGGTTAACCTTCCAGCACCGGGCAGGCGTCAGACCCTATACGTCCACTTGCGTGTTCGCAGAGTCCTGTGTTTTTGGTAAACAGTCGCTAGAGCCACTTTATTGCAACCTCGTTCGGCTTGGATTGTACACCCTTACCTACGCGAGGCACCCCTTCTCCCGAAGTTACGGGGCTAGATTGCAAAGTTCCTTAGGGAGTGTTCTCTCACGCCCCTTGGTATATTCTACCGGCCTACCTGTGTCGGTTTGCGGTACGGACACTATCATGACTCGCTACGAGGATTTTCTCGGCAGCATGGGATCAGTCCGTTTATGGCCTTGCGGCCTCCCCATCACGTCTCGACGTTAACGGCCTCGCGGATTTGCCTACGAGACCCGCCTACACGCTTGGACCGGGCATTCCAGCGACCCGGCGGTGCCTACCCTTCTGCGTCCCCCCTTCGCTGATAACGCCATGACAGTGGTACAGGAATGTTGACCTGTTTTCCATCGCCTACGTCTATCGACCTCGGCTTAGGACCCGACTAACCCTGACCTGACGAACATAGGCCAGGAAACCTTAGGCTTACGGGGACGATGATTCTCACATCGTTTATCGCTACTTATGCCTGCATAATCTCTTCTCTACGCTCCAGTTGTCCTTGCCGGTCAACCTTCACAGCGAAGAGAATGCTCCCCTACCACTCACATCTTGCGATGCAAGTCCGTAGCTTCGGTGGTGAACTTGAGCCCCGTTATATTTTCGGCGCAAAATCGCTCGACCAGTGAGCTATTACGCACTCTTTAAAGGGTGGCTGCTTCTAAGCCAACCTCCTGGCTGTCTGAGCGACCTTACAACCTTTTCCACTTAGCTCACGCTTAGGGACCTTAGCTGACGGTCTGGGCTATTTCCCTTTTGACCACGGATCTTAGCACCCGTAGTCTAACTCCCGTGCGTCCAGTAACGGCATTCGGAGTTTGGTTGGGTTCAGTAGCGTTGGAACGCCCCTAGCCCATCCAGTGCTCTACCTCCGTTACGGCTGTCACGAGGCTAACCCTCTAGTTATTTCGGGGAGAACCAGCAATCACGGAGTTTGATTAGCCTTTCACCCCTACCCACAGCTCATCCGAGCTTTTTGCAACAAACATCAGTTCAGGCCTCCTCCGCCTGTTACGGCGGATTCACCTTGGCCATGGGTAGATCACTCCGCTTCGGGTCTAATCTACGCAACTTAATGCCCAATTCGGACTCGCTTTCGCTACGGCTCCGGCTTTGCGCCTTAACCTTGCTACGCAGAATAACTCGCAGGCTCATTAAGCAAAAGGCACGCGATCAGGCATTCCCTTGCGGGCATAGCCCTTTCGCTGCTTGTAGGTGTACGGTTTCAGGTTCTATTTCACTCCCCTCACTGGGGTTCTTTTCACCTTTCCCTCACGGTACTGGTGCGCTATCGGTCATCAGCGAGTATTTAGCCTTGGAACGTGGTCGTCCCGGATTCCCACTGGGTTACTCGAGCCCCGTGGTACTCAGGACCTCCATCCAGCAAGTCAGGGTCTTTTCGCCGACAGGGCTATCACCTTCTCTGGCCGGCCTTTCCAGACCGTTCTGCTAAGATCCTGATTTTTGACTTGCCGACGGTCCCGTATGACCGTCCGACAGAGGCCTACAACACCGAAGCGACAACGCACACGGGCTTGACATCACTCCGGTTTGGGCTATTCCCTTTTCGCTCGCCACTACTGGGGGAATCTCTATTGATTTCTTTTCCTGCAGGTACTGAGATGTTTCACTTCCCTGCGTGGGCTTCTCTCTCCCTATGTATTCAGAAGAGGATAGGCGGCATTCATCGCCTGGGTTTCCCCATTCGGACATCCTCGGATCACGGCCTGCTTGCGGCTCCCCGAGGCTTATCGCAGCTAGCTACGTCCTTCATCGCCTGCTGATGCCAGGGCATTCACCGTACACCCTTAGTAGCTTAACAATCATTCCATTCTTTGCTCCTGATACACATGGCCTTTCATCAAGACCTATTCA
>VBOM01000136.1 GCA_005877535.1 Nitrospirota bacterium
ATGATCCGGACTTCCTCGCCGTTGGATTTTGCATAGGCATTCAATGTCGGGCTGGGACCAACGTAGGTCAGGTCAATGGAATCAGCCAGGATCGCTTCCATGGCGCTCGGCCCAGCATTGTAGATATACCACTCGATCTTGACTTCGGTTCCCAATCGCGGTTCAAACCAGCCCCGGCCGGTGCGAGAGAGATGTTGGGCCACCAGGCCTTGGACATGCGTGATGTTTGGAAAGTGCCCTACGCGGATCGTATCCTCTGCGGTGGCGGAATGGGCCGAGGTGCTGAATGACAATATTCCTAGGAACAATAATCCACGTATCTTCATGATCATCCTTGATGCAATTAGGTCATTCAGGGCTGAGAAGGCTTGATCTTTCGGCCCTGATCCAGTCTGGGCTAAATCGGCATGGCCGAAAGCGCCTCTCGATACAGAATCTGGAGTTCTTCTCGTTGATCGGGTGCAAACAGCCGTCCGCTGGAACTGACCTTGGCCAGATACTCTTCTGGCTCGAAGGTTACATCGAAGGCTGCGGACCGTTCCGGGACGTTCGGCATCTGCCGGTCATACTTGCTGATATCGGGGCCTGGGCTGTGCCTATCATGAACCTCGCTCAGCGAGAGATAGAAAGTAGTGCCTCGAACCGACAGCCAGCCAGTGGTGGTTTCTTCTTCCCCCTGATCCGTAGCATGGCTCAGGTGGAAGTAGACTCGCTGGGTAGGTGTGGCCTGTGCCAAGGCTTTTGAGAGTGCCGGGGCAAGCAGGATGATTTCCTCATCCCGGAATGCTCGGGTTCGGTCGGCTTGACTGCTGAACAATTGGTGAATCACGTTTCGCCGTTCCCATGACCGGACGCCGCGGAGTAATGTGCCGACCTCTGTCGGCGTTAGTGCGGTTGGATATGTATTTGGTGTCGAATCGTGATCTTCCTCCAAACGGACCGTGTTGAGCCCCGATTCATAGATCGTGTTCTGAGGCGTGGGGGGCTGGCTCACACAACTGGCGAGCCAGGCCTCCAGTCATCTGCACGGCCGGTCGTTCTCCTTTAGCAATGACGACAGTCGTGACGTATCATCGTGACCTCAGCACGTGGGCGTTGAACCTTCGCCGGCAAAACGTATCTCTCCTTGCGCTCAATTTGCACGACCTTGGAATCGTGCACGATGATTTCAATAGATCCAAAGCGGATGCCTCTGAGTGCGAGTCGAATCGCCTGCTCGATTATTTGATGGTCCTGCCGATCTGATGGTTCTGTTCTTCCCATACTGACCGTCTTGCTCGCGATCGCGTGATGGGCTATCGCATGGTAATCTTCCCGCTCTTGTCCCACATCCAAAAGACGGACAGATTCGGATAGGTGGAATTGGTGGCATTCTGGCCTGCAACGGTAAACAGACAGCCGACGGCAACCAACCAGTTTTGAGAAAAGTTCCATTGAAGCGCCGGCTCCACACCGATAATCGTAAAGCCGTTTCTCTGTCCTGCGTTGATGTCGTGTCCGTCTGCCCGCCAGGTGAGCCCGTGCAAGGTACTGACTTCGATGTTGTACCCGAACCCGGTCTTGTCATTTAATATGTGCTCGAAAATCAAGCGCGTGTTGACCACATCACCGGTGTAGGTGTTCTTTCCGCCGTTCTCTCCGGGCACGGCGTAGGTATAGAACACGGCTGCGCTGATGCGAAAGGGTTGGAGGATCTTTCGTGTCATGAGTCCTTGAGTCAGCCCATATTCACCAAATCGCGTACTGGGGAGTCGGCCCAGCGGCGAGAACCCGCCGGGTGGCTTCTCTGCATCGGCCCAGCGGGGCACCTAATTCGATGTGATTGGTCAGTCCGTAGGCGGTATTAATGGAGGGCGACACTTGGTAGAGATGGACCGGTCCGTTTTTGCTGTCGGTCGCAAAGCTGAGGTGATTGCCGAAGCTGCTCTCTCCGATTTGTGAGAAAAGGAATTCTCGGATTGAGAGTTGCCCCTTCGGTTGCGTATCAACAGACTGGAGGAGAATGGGACCGTGGGATAGGGGATTCCAGCTCTGGCGATACTTCTTGATCTCCTCATCTGTCGGGACCCAGTCAAAGCTGTGAGCAAGAATGGGAGGGGCCAGTTGGAGCACCACTTGAAGCAGGATAAGAATGAATAGCTGGTGACGAAAGAATCTCGTTGTATTCATAATTATGCTCCAAAGCAGTTATATATCTATATTCCGATCATGATTATGATATTATAAATATATTAAGTTTATTCACTTTGTCAACAATTATTTCCATCGGTTCTATTTTCTATAATACTTGACTAATGTCATGAAAACTTGATATCTGACAAATCCACTATGGGTGAGAAAAACAAAGCCGAACCCTCCAGTAACATTGAGAACCATCTTCGTACGCTCCGCACAGCAAAAGGTCTTTCCCAAAGCGATCTTGCCACCATGTCAAGAATTACACGGCAGGCTGTGTGTGCCATCGAGGCCCAACAATACCTTCCCACCACTGCTGTTGCACTTCGTCTGGCGGGAGCTCTGAATTGCCAGGTGGAAGATCTCTTCCGCCTTATCGCGACCGGTGAGGAGGTGGTTGGTGAATTGATCACTGAGTCGGCCGCTGAGTCTCTGGCTCATCATGCGCGAGTGAAAGTTGTCCACGTCGGGAATCGGCTCATCGTGAGGCCGGTGGCGCACCTCGGTGAAGTGCTGAATTATGCAATCCCAGCCGACGGCTTGATTACTGAGGCAACAAGTGCTTCCTCACGAGGTGACAAGACTTCCCGGCCCGTACGGGTTCGCTTATTGAGAGATCGTCGGTTGATCGAGCAGGAAATCGCGGTGGCCGGGTGCGATCCCGCCATCTTTCTCGCGGGCGAATATTTACGGCGCTACACGAACACCGCCACGGCGGTTGGATGGACGATGGGAAGCGGCGCCGCGGTAGACGCGTTAAAGCGAGGAGAAGTGCATATTGCAGGTCTCCACATTGTCGATAGCAAGTCCGGCGAATCGAATCTGCCCTACGTCAAACGGCACCTCAAAGGATATGAGGTGAACATCGTGACGTTCGCTCGCTGGGAAGAAGGCTTGCTTGTGCGCCCTGGCAATCCCAAGAGCATTCGTGCGATTACCGATCTGGCACGTGCCGATGTGCACCTCATCAATCGGGAGGCAGGTGCAGGCGCGCGGATCCTGCTCGACCAGAGGTTGTTCGCTGCTGGTGTGACGTCACATCATGTGAAGGGCTATGACCGACTTGCATCGTCGCACTTTCATGTGGCGCGATTAATTACAGAAGGGCAAGCGGATGTCGGCGTCGGAGTGCGTTCCGCTGCAAATCTTTACGGGCTCGACTTTGTTCCGCTCCAGGAGGCCCGGTACGATCTTGTCGTGCCTAAAGCCTATATCTCCGCGCACCCCACCGTGCAAAGGTTTTTTGACACGATTGTGATGCGTCAGTTCCGGGCTGAGGTCGAGGCGCTCGGGGGCTATGACACGAGAGACACCGGCAAGCTGCAAACGCTGTAGTGCGCCACAGATTGATCCACGGAGGTGAAGTAATGAGACATGGGAAGCGTCATATCGCGACAAGAGTGCTCCTTATCGTTATGAGTCTGGTGTCAGGACATATGGGCCAAGCCGTAGCGAGTGAGCCACTGGTCATCGCGGCCTCGCCAAGTCTGGCCGTGCCGTTGGATGCACTCGGCCGCCCGTTCGAGGCTACACATCCGGGGGTAAGGTGCAACTCTATTATGGCTCTGGATTAGGGTTGCGACAGACGATTGCCGCCTTGGAGAACAGGGACTGAACAAAATATTTCATCGGTTCAGGTCCAATTCATGTCATTGCCCCTGGTGGCGACGAGCTAATCACGCGGTTGGCGAAGATGTACTACATCCTGCCCGAGACACGCGCGCCGCATGCCACAGCCTCGTTGGTGCTGGTCGTGCCTGAGTCGTTGGTGGAGGCTCCTGCCTCGTTTGAGGCCGTCGCTCAGGAGGGTCGCATCCGAATCGCGGTCGCTGATCCCAAGTTAACCGTCCTGGGACAAAAGACGGACGAGTTGCTTCATGCATTCGGAGCGGCAGAGACATGGAAGGGGCGTCTGGATGTGGCGACCGATGCGAGGGGCGTGCTCGACCATCTGATGAACGGAAAGGCCGATGCCGCCATTGTATTTGGGCCAGACGCGCAAGCCATCGTGAAACGGCTGGGGTATGGAGTGCCGGCCACTGGAGGCAGCGGATCTCCTGCGCAGTGAATGAGCATGAAAAGAGAATTGTTGACGATAGGTAGATATGGGGTTGGTGTCGGGGCGTTCAGGGGAAAGGGATTTTTTTCCCCTATGTGTCACGTATACACGTCTAAAAGACACACATGCTTGATTTGTCCAGTGCATAAGGAAGCTTTCAATGATGGACGATAGACGGGTGCGGCAGTTAACGGTGTGTGCCCTGACGATGCTGGGCATGACCAGCATGTTGTTCGTGGGGTGTGCGCGGCTCCCTTACACGACCAAGGTTGTGTATGAGGGGCCGCTGGTCCAAGTCGCCTTGCAGCAAGAGGTGAAGTCGGCGGGATATTCCCATCCGGCTCAGCTGACTGCGCAAGAAGTGGCAGCGATCCTTCGGGGATTTTCTCTTCGGGAGGAGCAGCGGTTGCCGCTGCGGTGGTTTGCAGAGGAAGCGCCGCCGAAGAAACTTTCCGCTGTATACATGACAATGCTTTCTCAAAAGAACCACCTTTTTGAATGGTCTCTGGTCGCAGAGCTCATCGATAGAGACATGTGATCAGCCGTCTGGTGGGTTGGCAGAAAACGAGACGGTGACGGTCGGACGTTACTTATACCATCTTTATAGTGGAGGACTTATCATGCTCTGCAAGAGTGGAGGGCGATGGGCATCTATCATTCTTTTTATGGTTGTGGCTCCCCTCATCATGTTGCCCCCAACCGCCCAGGCAGATCTCGATGACATTTGTCAGACGTGCTACAACATGGTCAATCGTATTTTCCCTCCGGCGCCAAAAGAAGATATTGAGAAATACCGGAAGAGTTGGAATCCGTTTGCGGCCGGTCCGATGCTGAATCCAGCAATCGATATTCAGCCGCAAGGGCAGACGGTCATCCATCCCTATTTCTTCGGAACGATAGGACACCAACAGTTCGGGAATAAGTTCGGGACGAACACGTCAAACTCGCCGACGCACCTCAGTGCGAGCTTGCTGCTGCTGCCGATTGAGTATGGCGTGACCGACTCGATGGAGGCCTCGGTTGCGTTCAGTTTTATCGACTGGTTTGCCACCCAGCAGAACTTCAATCCCGAGAACACCCACAATGCAAATGGACTCGGAGATACCTCGATCTTTCTCAAACACAGACCCATTGTCCAGGATCCGGATAGCTGGCGTCCCACGGTGACGTTCTACCATAGCGTCGTCTTGCCGACCAGCCAATGGGCTGGCACCACTTCCGTTCCAGGAGGATTTGCCCCCATCGGTCGACTCCCATCCACACGATTCGGTGATCTGACCCTCACCGAGGGAATCATGATGCGCAAAAATATTCAGCCGTTTCGGTTCATGGGAGCGGTGTACTATTCCTATGCCACCCCCGGAAACACCGCAGGGATGAACAAGTACCCGAGTGACCTTATCAATTGGCGTCTGATGATGGAGCACGTCCTTGATGATTCCAAGGGGTTTGGCTATATGATCGAAGTAATAGGCCTGCACGCTCTTGCCTGGCGAGCCGATGGACATGATGTCAATGTGCCTGCGACCGCTCCCGCCAAGGGATTTTCTCCCAGTGGTCCCACCTTTTCAGTCATTGGGGTCCAGCCATCGATAGAGTACAAGTTTTCGAACAACATTGTGTTGGCTGGCGGTGTCCTCTTCACCCCATTTGGTCAGAACCAGCTGGATGCGATCTATCCCAACCTCACGCTCTATTATTACTGGGGAAGTAAAGGCCGGTCCGTCATGATGCGATAAGCATCAAAGGAAAAAACGGTCTGGTAAACGGAATACTTGTGTTAGACGCTTCGTTTGATGGTAGGGCTGGATTAGTGCTGTCGCAATTGCCGGATCTTCCCAGTTTCGGTTGTGTCATAGCCGCCCAGCACCTCAATTTCCGTCCGAAACTGACGGCTCACGATGGCCTCAAACAGGTTGCCCATACTGGGAGTGACCAATAAATAAGCCTTTAACGGTGTGGGACCAGGATTCAATCGGTCTGGTATTTTCTCAAGTGAGAGGGTCGATCTTTCTATCGTGGAGTGGACACCCTGGGATCGAAGCGTCGATTCTGTGTTGGGTCTATAAAGCATACGAGGTGGAGGACTGGCCGTACGCGATTAGAAGGAGGGGATGCACACATGACAAGACTGAAACAGTATATGTGGTCGTGGTATGACGTCGGCTGGGCTGCACTGCTCGCGCTCGTCGTAGTTGTGCTCATGTCTCCGACCGGCTCGGCTTCGGCTGAGGAAATCACGATTGCCGCAGCGTCTGATTTGAATTTTGCCTTCAAAGAACTCGTGACTGCGTATGAAAAGTCGACCGGACACCACGTGAAGTTGACGCTTGGGTCCTCGGGCAATTTCTTCTCGCAAATACAAAATGGCGCGCCGTTCGACCTCTATTTTTCAGCCGACATCGGCTATCCCAGGAAATTGGAAGAAGCCGGTCTCGCGGTGCCGGGATCGCTCTATCCCTATGCCGTCGGGCGGATTGTCTTGTGGGCCGGCAATGGGTCACACCTCGATCTCTCCAAGGGGCTGGAGGTCTTGCGTGAACCGACGATCAAGAAGATCGCCATTGCCAATCCCAAACATGCTCCCTATGGCAGGGCGGCCGTGGCTGCGATGGAATACTTCAAGGTCTATGACCAGGTCAAAGACAAGCTCATATTGGGAGAGAATATTACACAGGCCGCCCAGTTTATTGAATCCGGAGCGTGCGACATCGGGATCATCGCGTTGTCTCTGGCGATAGCTTCTGTCATGAAATCAAAGGGGACGTATTGGGAAGTTCCAGTGGAGGCTCACCCCTCTCTTGATCAAGGCGCCGTGATCTTGAAGCAGTCCAAAAATCCTGAAGCCGCGAGACGGTTTCTTGAATTCATCAAAAGCCCCCATGGACAGGAGATCATGAAGCGCTATGGATTTACGCTGCCCAGTTAAGCCATGGACGAAGGTGATCGGTTTGGCCGTGCTCGCGGTATCAGTCGCGGCTGTTCCCAAGCGGCCCTGCTGACCCACGAAACGGAGCAGGGCGGCGTGGTGACCTACTTGTTCAAGGAAGACCAGGGCGGTCCGATGGGATCATCATATCGCAGGGAACCCTTGACGCTCATCGAGGGGAAATGTTCCTCTGGCTACATCGTCCTCAAAGACGGGGACGTGCAGGGTTATAGCAGTATGTCCAGCGTGGGAGGAGCAGAAGGGGAAGTCAGCGGACGACGCTGGGGGATTGAGTTCCGATGCAAGTAGCGAGGAGAAGCCTGCATAGACTTGTTTATCTAATAAGCGCGAGCGCGCTCTTGATTGCGGTAGCAGCTGCGTCGGCTGAAGACGTGCCACAGACCCAGCATCGTCAGGCTGACTCGGCCTCTCAAGAACGATCGTGCAAAGCGGCGATTCAGGGTCCAGCTTCTCTTGAGGGATTTGAAAGCGTGCAGGTTGAAACGTCCGATATCACACGTTACGAGCAATTCTTTGAAACCGTCTTGCACGCACCGGTTGTTCAACGCATGGATCATCCCCAAATGGACAGTCTCCGTGGCTATTGTTACCGAGGTGTCTTGATCGTGGTTCGGCAGGATTTGCGAACACCGCGCCCGACCGGCTGGGTGCAAATCAATTTTACGGTCTCGGATGTTGCAGCAGTGCAGGCAGAAGTGGAAGGCGCATACCGAGCATCCGCCCTCTCGCAACTGGCCGAAGAAGAGCGTGCAAAGATCCTTCGCTTTCGATTGAAGCCTGATGTCAGTCGAGGACATCGTAAGGCGATTCGATTTGAGGTGACTGGTCCGGAAGGATTCATGATCGGGTTCGATCAGTACAAATAAGGCATCAAGGGGTATCTTTTTTTCGAACAAAGGAGGCTGATATGAAGCTCAGTGCGCGGAATCAATTCCAAGGCACGGTCACCAAAATTACTGAAGGACAAGCCATGGCCGAGGTGACGGTGAAGGTAGGCACACTCGAATTTGTGGCGGCGATTACGGAAGGATCGGTCAAGAGCATGGGTTTGAAGGTCAACGACTCCGTGCTGGTCGCCGTGAAGGCTACGGAAGTCATGATCGGCAAATAGTGTGCGTTGACTTTCCAGATCGCGGCTTCCTACCATTGCGCCGGTTTCGGTAGGACAGACCGTGGCAAAGGCGGATTTGTGAATTGGTTGGCGATCTGGGTCACGTTCAAATTGGCCTGCCTGACGGCCGGTGTCTTGCTGGTCGTCGGGCTGCCGATTGCCTACTGGCTCACCTTTTCAAAGTGGCGCTGGAAGTTCATTGTCGAGTCGGTGGTCGCGCTTCCGCTCGTTCTGCCTCCGACGGTGCTGGGTTTTTATATTCTGGTCGCGATCGGTCCGCATAGCCCGGTCGGTCGATTCTACAGCGACGTGGTTGGGCACCCGCTCCCCTTTACCTTCGAAGGTCTGCTCCTCGCGTCGATTCTCTACAGTCTGCCGTTTGCCGTGCAACCGTTCGCCGCAGCCTTTGCGCAAGTCGATCGCCGGTTGATCGAAACTTCCTGGACGCTCGGGGTGTCGAAGCTCAAGACCTTCTTTCGTCTGATTGCTCCGCTGTCGACGGCAGGCCTCATCACCGGGGCAGTGCTGAGCTTTGCCCATACGCTCGGGGAGTTCGGCGTGGTGCTCATGGTTGGTGGCAACATCGAGGGAGAGACTCGCACCGTCTCGATCGATATTTACGATGACGTCCAAGCGCTCAATTATGCGGGGGCTGCCAAGACGGCGCTGTTGTTGCTCGCAGTCTCCTATGGCGTGTTGCTGCTGGTCTATGCGATGAATCGAAAGGTCTGGGCGGTATGGCCGCAGCGCTGACGGTTGATTGCCGCAAGACCTTTCCCGGTCGGTTTACTACGGCGGCACAGCTCACGTTGCCGCTTGACCCTCCGCGCGTTCTGATTCTCTTCGGACCATCAGGATCGGGGAAAACGACCCTGGTGCGTTGTCTTGCCGGATTGGAATGGCCGGAGGAGGGACGGATTCAGTTCGGTTCGACGACCTGGGTTGATGCGGCCTCCAACATTCGGCTCTCGCCGCAAGTGCGGCGGATCGGCTACATGCCTCAGGACTACGCGCTCTTTCCCACGCATACGGTGGCCGGCAACATTGAATATGGATTGAGTGATTTGCCGGCTGAGGCACGACGGGAGCGCGTTCGTGAGCTAATCGCCTTGTTGCAACTTCAAGGGCTCGAACAGGCCAAGCCGACGCAGTTGTCGGGTGGGCAACAACAACGTGTGGCGCTTGCCCGTGCGATTGCCAGACGACCTCAGCTATTGTTGCTCGATGAACCCCTGTCGGCCTTGGATGCGCCGACACGCAGTCGCTTGAGTGGAGAATTGCGAGCCCTGTTGACACAGTTGAAAATTCCTTCTGTCGTCGTCACGCACGATTGGGCCGAGGCTTTGACATTGGGCGATGTCATTGCGGTGATGCAGGGTGGAACGATTCTTCAAACTGGTTCGCCGCAGGAGGTGTTCTCTAGGCCGGCCAATGCGGAGGTTGCGCAGATCGTCGGTATTGAAACCGTCGTGCAGGGTCAAGTGGTCGCGAACGACAATGGGTTG